>CAMFJP010000134.1 GCA_945957075.1 uncultured Chlamydiae bacterium | reverse complement strand
ATTATCAATACGTGTACTGTGACACAGCAGGCGGAAAAAAGTAGTCTGGCAGAGATTGCAAAAATTGCACGTCAACATCCAGGGGCTGCTGTTTTGGTAACGGGGTGTCTTGCCGAGCAGGCACCAGATCGGATTCTTTCCATTCCAGGGGTTTCACATGTAGTTGCCAATAAAGAAAAAGAGGGGTTATTGACACGCCTTTTTCCGGCCACGGAGCTTCCAGAGTTTGCGATAGAAAATTTCTCTGCTCATACGCGCGCTTTTGTAAAGGTGCAGGATGGGTGCAATTCGTTTTGTAGTTATTGTATTATTCCTTATGTGCGTGGAAGATCGCGCTCACGTAAGGTTGAGGATGTTTTAAGAGAGGTTGAGGGGCTTGTCCGCCATGGCTACAAAGAGGTTGTTATTACGGGGATTAATGTTGGTGACTTTGATGGGGGCGATGGGAGCGCGCGGCTTGCGGATCTTGTGCGTGCTGTAGATAAAGTAGAGGGGATTTGTAGGGTACGGCTCTCTTCCATTGATCCGGATGAGGTAGATGAGGATCTTTTATCTGCAATACTTGAGGGACAACACACCTGTCATTCTCTTCATATTGTTTTGCAGTCGGGATCGGATGCTATTTTAAAAAGAATGCGTCGCAAGTACACAAGGGCTATGTTTTTGGATACGATTGACAGAGTGTCTTGTGCTAGCCCCGATTTTGCTTTTACAACGGATGTGATTGTGGGTTTTCCTGGGGAAACGGAGGAAGACTTTCAAGCAACTGTCGATGTGATTCGCCATGTTCGCTTTGCAAAGGTGCATATGTTTCCGTATAGCCCAAGGCCTAAGACCCGGGCAGCTCTTTTTGAAGACCTAGTGCCACAAGATGTTATCGCAACGCGTAAGCATACACTATTGCAAGAAGCACAGCTGGCTGCAGCAGCTCTTCGCGCGTCCTATATTGGACAACGGATGGAGGTTCTTTTGGAAAGTTGTGAGGGTAGTGTGTGGACGGGGCATACCGATAATTTTTTATGCGTTGAGATTCTTCATAAAGAGGGAATGGAGGCAAATGCAATAGTGTCTGTGGACTTTGTTGCAAATGGTCCTACAGCCCTTCAGGGGATTGTGGTATGAAAATTGAAATTGCAAAAAAAATGTGTCCTTTTACACGGGTGCCAGGAGCTGCGTGTGTGCTTCCGAGAGGTCAATGGCTTGTACGGATATTTCCGACGAGATTTTGTTTTATTCACACGGTGACAAAGCAGGTGGCTGTATGGGATAAGATGCCCAAGGTTTTATCGCAGATGATGGTGACACAGGATTTGGAAAAGGGAGTTGTGCATGTTCATAGTGTCTCTGGCTCTTATACGATTTGTCAGCGTGCAGAGGGGATAGAGATTCGTGGTAGCGCATATGCTTTATTAGATGTTCCAAAAGAGGCCCTTGTTTTTGCTCCGGCGGAGAGGCTTTCTTTTGGTGTGCATAAAGCACAGGATATGGAGATGATCCGTAGACGGTGCGATCTTGTAGAGATCATTCCTTTATGGCACAGGTTGGGAATGTGGATTCCCGATCTTCCGTTTGCGCATATTGGGACATTTACTCTTTTGAATAGTCTTCAGGGGCTTGTGGATGACGGGAATAAGGAAAAGATAGAAGATCTATTGAAGTCTCTTTTTTTGGCGGGTTTTTCTGATATGTTGGTCCCTCGTGTTCATGATGATCAATTGCAGGGGCTTGTTCCAGAGGCTGATCCTTTGGCCTGTTCCGCGCTTCCCTTGTTGACTGAGGGGTCTAGGCTCCTTCGAGCGCTTGTCTTTCAGCAACAGGCCGGTATATGGCATATCCTTCCTTGTCTGCCGCCCTCTTTTCATTCTGGGCGTTTTATTGGTGAAGAGATCTCTTTAGAGTGGTCTAAAAAATTGATTCAAAAGATGATCGTGCGTCCCAAAACAACGGGCATGCTGAGGCTTGTTTTGCAAAAGTCTATTGCGCGGTTTCGTTTGAGGCGCTCATTGAAGGATCCTGGTGTTGTTTTTGCGCGCGATACACAGCTTGAGTGCCAGGCTGGTGTCCCTCTTTTCTTAGACAGATTCGAGAAATAGACCTCTTGTATAACCTCCCTTCCGTACACGTGCCTGACCCTTGGGGTACGACCAAGGCACAGGCACGTGTACGGAAGGGGGGTTATACAAGAGGTTCAATAAATATCTTGTGTAATTCGTAGCTCAGGTTAGTATGTAAAGCTTTATTGCATTTGATTGGGTAGGTGGGTGTTTCAAGAATTAGACTTACATCTTTTCGGCAAGGGGTGTCATTACAAGCTTTATGAGGTGATGGGCGCTAGGGTGGCCCGTCAAGGGGGGGAGCTTGGGGTGCACTTTTCTGTATGGGCGCCGGAGGCTGTGGCGGTTTCGGTGGTTGGGGACTTTAATGGGTGGAGGGGGGCTGAGCATCCGCTATCTCCTATGGGAGAGAGTGGGGTATGGGCTGTCTCTTATACACATCTCCGAGCCCACGAGACGTAGAGGAATCTC
>CAMFJP010000133.1 GCA_945957075.1 uncultured Chlamydiae bacterium | reverse complement strand
GCTCACACCAGGGTTGATGACAATAGGTTCAGCGCTCCTGGTAAGGCCCTGAGCTATCGGCTACCGCCGGTCGTTAGACCTTAAGCAGCTAACCGTTCGATTGGATCGGCAGTTATTTTTGTATATCGGATGATTAGGGAGGCCAACCGACGTCCTCCGCATGCCACAATTGCTTTATTCCTAAGTCGAAACCTTTACACCCCCACATCTATTTTAGCATATAAAGGGTTTTGTAACAAACGAATGGTATTATTAAAGGTCTTGTGGGGGATTTTGGTCGGTTGTGGAGAGGGGGCCGTGGAAAAAGCGGGCGGAGAGGCGCTCTGTTTTGCTCTGGGGGTCGGAGGATAAAACAGTGGCTTGAAATCTGCAGTGTTGGTTTTTTGTCTCGCAGCATTTTTTAAATTTCTTTCCAGATCCGCAAGGACAGGGGTCGTTTCGTCCGACTTTGTGCATGTTTCACTCCGCAAAAATGTCTGGCTGAATTATACTCGGCAGGCGTATTAAATGACAGGTTCTTCATGAAGCTTCCACTTGCACGTCCGCCTTGGACAAGGCTTGGGCAGACTCTGGAAAGTATGTGCCGCAAGGCTCTATACGAATTTTCTTTGGCCTCTGATGTGTCTAAAGTGGCGATTGCTTTAAGCGGGGGGAAAGATAGCTTAAGTTTGCTTTTTTTATTGAAAGCGATTGCAGGAAGGGGATTTCCAAACTGGGATCTTTGCGCTGTTCATGTTGCTGGAGAGTTTTCTTGCGGAGCTGGCATTGCAGAAAAATTTTTATCACCTATCTGTGCGGAGCTTGGGGTCGAATTTGCTGTATGTACATCGACGCAAACAAGGCAAACGCTTGAGTGTTACAGTTGTTCTCGGGAGCGCCGCCGTCTTATTTTTGACAAGGCCAAGGAACTTGGGGCGCATGTGATTGCTTTCGGGCACCACAGGGAAGATAGTATTCAGACATTTTTAATGAATCTTTTGCATAAAGGGGAGTGTGCTGGGAATCTTCCGAAGGTATATATGGCAGATTACGATGTGACAATTATTCGTCCTTTGATCTATGTTCCGGAGGCCATGTTGGTCGATTTTGCAAAAATGTATGGATTTGCGCGCGTGCTATGTCAGTGCCCGGTAGGAGCGGATTCTATGCGCCGGAAGGCGGAGCTTTTGCTGCAGAAAATGGAAGAGGCTTTTCCTTATGCACGAGGTAATTTAGCCCGGGCGATACACGCATATGGTTCAGATAAAGCATTAAGGAAATAGGGTATGTACGTATATGAGTTTTTAGCGATTGGCCTGTATTTTACACTCCTGCTTTGTGTTGGGCTTTTTTCCTACAAGAAGCAAATGTCCGCTGCTGATTTTTTAATTGGAGGGCGCTCTTTAAATTATTGGCTTACAGCGCTTGCAGCTCATGCTAGTGATATGAGCAATTGGCTTTTTACAGCGTACCCAGCCCTTGTGCTAGTTGGAGGGATGTCGGGATCGTGGACGGCATGTGGTCTTATTTTGGGGATGTTTTTAAATTGGCAGTGGATTGCTCCCAAAATCCGGTTGGCTACAGAGCGTTTTAGTAGCCTTACCTTTTCCTCTTTTTTTGAAAGTCGTTTTGCAGACACATCAGGGATAATACGGGTGTTTACCGCATGTGTTCTCATTTTTTTCTATACGGTCTATCTGGCTTCTGCTCTTGTGGGTCTTGGGCTTTTTTTAGAGACCCTGTTTCAGCTTAAATATACGCTTGGCATTGTGATTGGCATTGTGATTGTGATTCCCTACGTCTTTATTGGCGGCTATGTCACTTTAGCGTGGATTGATCTTTTCCAAGGCCTTTTCTTGATGGGAGTGATCATTGGGGTGCCTCTATATGTATTGCCTCAGGTTGGGTGGTTCTCTGGTATCATGGAGTCGGCGCACGCAGCTGGTATTTCCCTTTCCTTTTTGCCCGATTTTACCGATAAAACGCAGGTATACGCTCTTCTTACAGCAGTTGCTTGGGGGCTTGGTTATTTTGGTCAGCCTCATATCATTACAAAATTTATGGGGATTCGGCGCGTGGAAGAGATGCCCAAATCCAAGTATATTGGGATGTGTTGGATGGTGCTTTCCCTTGGAGCTGCAACCCTTGTAGGTCTTGTTGGCATTGCTTTTTTTGGTGGGGGGCTTGCAAATCATGAGCTTGTCTTTGTTGAAATGGTACGCCGCGTCTTTCATCCCTTTATTGTGGGTATTGCTTTATGCGCTGTAATTGCCGCAACAATTAATGCGATGGGGTCGCAGGTGCTGGTTTTAGTTTCTAGTCTTGCCGAAGACTTTTACAGAAAAATGTTTAGAAAGCAGGCCTCGTCAAAGGAGGTGCTTTTTGTTTCGAGAGTTGGCATTTTTGTTGTAGCGGTGATTGCTTTTTGTATTGCCTATTATAAAATTAGTACGATCTATGCTCTTGTATTTTATGCATGGTCGGGTCTTGGCGCCTCCTTTGGTCCTCTTTTAATCCTTTCTTTGTATACAAATAGAGTCAATAAATATGGCGCGTGTGCGGGTGTGTTAGCAGGCGGTGGGACCGTGGCTATATGGGGCGGGGTAGAACCC
>CAMFJP010000132.1 GCA_945957075.1 uncultured Chlamydiae bacterium | reverse complement strand
GCTCGGAGATGTGTATAAGAGACAGCTCCTATGGTGAGGTGGCCAATCTGTACGGGACGTGTTTTCCAATTGAGGTATGTCATAATAGACTTTCAGGATATACAAAATATCAATAAAAATCGCTAATTGAAAGTATTCTCCCGGGATTGGTATTATGCTATTTTCCAAATTATAGGTGGGATCCATGCTGCACCCGATTGAATTAACTTGTATTCAAGAGATCGCCCATCTAAGGGGGCCTATTTTGGATCTTTTCTTTAAGTTTTTAAATTTTTTCGATAGACAGGAATTTTTTTTCATTTTGATTCCGACGGTGTGGCTTGGCAGTGGCTGGAGGACAGGTCTTCGTTTATTTTATGTCTTGCTAGCAAGTAATCTTGTCAATCACGCTTTAAAAGAATGTTTTGTTCTCCCAAGGCCTTTTCATATTGACCCCTCTTTGGGTGTTGTTGATGTTGCAGGATACGGGCTTCCAAGTGGGGCTGCCCAAACAGCCGTTCTTCTTGCAGGTCTTGCGCTTAGCGTCTGGAAGCATAAGCATCGGTGGTTTTTTGCTGTTTTGTATGTATCTCTGATCTCTTTTTCTAGGTTGTATTTGGGGGTTCACTTTCCAAGTGATGTATTGGTGGGGTGGTGTCTTGGCTTTGCTGTTTTTGGTCTGTGTACAAGTTTACTTCCTCGGATGGAGTCTCTTCTTGTAAAACTTAAACCATGGTACCTATTGGTGCTTAGCCAGGTGGGAGCGCTTCTTTTGCTATTATGGGAGCTGTCGGCTCCGATTATACGCGCATCTGGGGTTTGTATGGGTGTTGGTGTTGGGACATTTTTATCTCATTTTTCGGTAAAGGGGCTACCTGAAGCTGTGAGATGGAGGGATTATATGTTGCGGGGTTGCGTTGGGGCTCTTGGAACGTTTCTTTGTCATGCACTAACGCTGTTTTTCCCTAAAAGCGATGCTTTAATGGGTATTTTGCCACGGTTTTTTCTTTTGGGTATTTGGGTGAGTTTTGGCAACCCGTTTCTCTGTCGCAGATTTTTTGGTGCGCGGTCTATTAGACCTCTTGCATAACTCGCTTTGTTTGGTAACGCTTGTGATTTTTGAGCATCTTTAAAGCCAAATTTCGAGGTAATATGGAGACATATTGCCGAGAAATTTGGGTTTAAAGATGCCAAAAAGCGCGGTGTTACCAAGAAAATGGAGTTGCGCAAGAGGTGTATTTTAGACCTCTTGCTTAATAAGTTCAAATTGCTGTGTTTTAGGGTTATAGGCAAAGATTTCCGCTGTGGCAATTTGAAAGAACCAGCCGTGAAGGTGCAGCGTGCCCTCTTCTAATTTTTTTTGTATTACAGGATAGGTGTGTAGGTTTTCTAGAGCAAAGAGTACATTTTCTTCGGCAGCAGCAGCGACCTTATCTTCTGTCTCTTTGAGATGTTTATAGTTAGAGGTAATCAGCTTTCGAACAGGATCTGCCACTTCTAGCCAGGTATCTAAATGGGGGAGTGTTGTGGGCTTATTTTCGAGTAGGGCATGCATAGCGCCACAAGAAGAGTGCCCGCAAACAACAATGTCTTTAACACCCAGGGCCTCTACGGCAAATTCGATCGCTGCAGCCGTAGAATTTGTACTTCCAATGACATGTGCCGGAGGGACAATATTGCCTACATTTTTTACAACAAAGAGGTCCCCTGGCTGACTTTGGGTAATGAGCTCTGCAAGGACGCGCGAGTCGCAGCAGGTGATAAAGAGGGTGTGAGGAAATTGTCCCTCTTTAGAAAGCCTATGGAACAGTTCCTGATACCGTCCAAGCTCATGTTCTCGAAATTTGTGGATGCCCTCTAGTAGTTTTTGCATGATTGGCCGCTTAGTTTTTTGTGCTTATCTTATACCAGGTGGGGTATGAGTGTGCAATCTTATTTTGTGGTTTAAGTGTATTGCTCGATCTGCTTAAATTTGTGGTTTATGATTAAAGAAATATTGCTTCAGCATTGGCATAGTTTTATTGGGGCCATCCCTTCTATCGTTATAGGAGTTGTGATTTTAGGTGTTGCCTTTTGTCTTGCCCGTTTAGGCTCTTGGGCCACTCGAAAAATTTTGCATCGTAAAAAGCACACTTCTCTGCTTCACGATTTGATCGCAAAAAGCGTTGGCGTGATTATTTTTCTTTTGGGAGTTTATCTCATATTTGAAATGGCCAATTTAACTGGAGCAGCGCTGGCGGTTGTTAGTGGAACGGGATTGATTGGTATTATTTTAGGGATTGCTTTTCGCGATATTACTGAGAACTTTTTATCTAGTATTTTGCTCAGCATTCAGCATCCTTTTTATCCAGGAGACCTTGTCGAAATAGCAGGTCTTACAGGCTACGTTCAGGGGTTGACGATGCGGATGACGCTTCTTATGTCTTTAGATGGTAACCATATTCAGATCCCCAATGCTGTTGTCTATAAAAGCATCATTCGCAATTATACGAGCAATCCCCAGCGCCGAGAAGATTTTATCGTTGCCATTAGTTATAAAAGCGCAATCACTAAGGCTCAGGAGACTGCCTTGAAGGCTTTGTCGCGACACGAGTTTGTGCTTAAAGACCCAGAGCCTCTTGTCCTTGTCGATAGTTTGGGTAGGGCTTTTGTGAATTTAAAGGTCTATTTTTGGTTTGATGGGACTCAGCATAGTGCC
>CAMFJP010000131.1 GCA_945957075.1 uncultured Chlamydiae bacterium | reverse complement strand
TCTCGTGGGCTCGGAGATGTGTATAAGAGACAGGCTTACGATAGTCACTTGTCCAGGAATGGCAAAAATATTTTGCATGCTAAGACAGGCAAGAGATAATACAAGTTTATTGCGCATGATTCACACACCTTGAATTTAATTTTGGTATTCCATTGTATCTTCTTCTTGGTCGCAAGATTCGGAAATGATATAATGCGGCTGATATCCTGTTTCTATACAACTAGAGGTTAAAGAGACAAGGAAAAGTAGAGAAAATAATACTTTTTTTCGCATAACTCTTTTTCTTATCAGCTTTTTAAAAATATGTCTATAACAACAATTCAAGAGCGATTTCTTCTTTCTGGAGAGGGGTCGACGAAAAAAACGTATCATATTGTGTTGGACGCAAGAGGCGTCTCTTTTGAGGTTGGGGATTCTATTGCAATACATGCACAAAACCCTCCTGAAGTTGTAGAGGGTATCATCAAAGCATGGGGAGCATCCGGCCATGAGGAGATTGTCAATAGGAAATCGGGGGCGTCTGTTTCTATTCGGCATTTTTTGTATTCTATGGCGAATTTGTATAAGCATGGTCCATTGGATCTTAAAACTATGTCTTTGCAACAATTAGCTGATCAGTTTGCCCCCTTGCTGCCACGATTTTATTCTATTGCGTCATCGCCTCTCTATACCCCCTCGGAAATGCATTTGACAGTCGCCCTGCTTGATTTTATCCACGAGGGAGAAAAGCGGTACGGGGTGGCTAGTTATTTTTTAAGCCATCTTGCAGAAATGGGCGCTACCCCTATTCCATTTTATATTCAAAAGACAAGACATTTTCGTCTTCCGCAGAGAATAGATGCGGATGTGATTATGATAGGCCCTGGTACTGGAGTTGCCCCTTTTAGGGCTTTTATGCAAGAGAGATTTTCTATTCAAGGATCTGGTAGAAATTGGCTTTTTTTTGGCGACAGACACCGCGATCACGATTTTCTGTACGAGGCATTTTGGATGGACCTTGTAGGCCAGGGCAAGCTCAGACTTGAGGTGGCTTTTTCTAGGGACCAAGAAGAGAAGATTTATGTCCAGCATAAGATGTACGTGCATAAAAAAGAGCTGTGGGCGTGGCTAAAAAATGGTGCTTACGTCTATGTGTGTGGCGATGCAAAGCGTATGGCACGGGATGTAGATAGCATGTGGCATCGCATTGCTGAAGAGGAGGGAGGAATGAGCAGCGCCGAAGCGCGCCAATTTTTTATGCATCTACGTAGTAAAGATAAACGCTATCTGTTTGATGTCTACTAGAAGGGAAAGGGCTTTTTTTGTTCAAACGCTTCTCGATCAGTATATCCCAGATCCTAAGCCCTCTCTTGTATTTTCCGATTCTTATACGCTTTTGATTGCGGTTTTGCTCTCAGCACAAAGTGTGGATGCACGGGTAAATACTGTAACACCTATTTTGTTTGCAGAGGCTAAAACGCCCCAGGACATGGCGCGCCTGGATGTAGAACATATACAAAAGATCATTCGTCCGTGCGGCCTTAGCCAAAAAAAGGCACAGGCAATTTCTGCTCTTTCCAAAATTCTTGCGGACAAGTACCACGGTCTTGTGCCGAAAACATACGAAGAGCTCGAGGCTTTGCCAGGTGTTGGGCATAAAACAGCAGCGGTTGTACTCTCTCAAGGGTTTGAGATCCCTGCAATGCCTGTAGATACGCATATCTATAGATGCGCCAGACGGTGGGGCCTTAGCCGTGGAAACAATGTCAATGTTATCGAACGTGATCTAAAGACTCTTTTCCCACAGCGTTTTTGGAATCGTCTCCATCTGCAAATCATTCTTTTTGCAAGAAAGTATTGCCCTGCTAAAGGGCATAACCCTGCACTCTGCCCCATATGCACAGAGCTTGATTAGATCTCATTTTTTTATGAAACAAGATCTTTGCAGGAGCGCTTGGCCCAGGCTTTTGCAAGGGGATCTAGCTTCTTGTTGGAGATGCCTCCTAGGCACTCGATGGCTGCAAGAAGACGTGCGCGCGCTCTGTCCTTTCCAAGTAGTTGTACAGAGTCGAAAAGAGGTAGCCCTTGACGTTTCCCTGTAATCGTTATGTATAGAAGGGGGATGATGATTTTTTTATGGTGCACCTGAAAGGCTTCAGCGACATCGTGCGATGCTTTTTCTATTCCAGATCGTCCCCAGTTTTCTTGTTCATCTAGACTCCAAATGATAGACTGTAGTAGGAAAGCTGCCTTTTCGGGCGCAATGTTGTTGGGACATAGAGATTCTTGTGTGTATGGGATGTGGTTGACGAAAAGGAAATGACAGAGCTCCATGAAATCGCCAAATGTTTTCATGCGTGTATGGCAAAGGGGCATCAACTTGTTCATGAACGCATCATGAAATCCCCATGCTTTAATCTTTTCCCAAAGGGAGCTTTCAGCCACCTTATGCGTAAGATAATGCTGATTCACCCAGTCTAGTTTTTGAACGTCAAAGAAAGCCCCTGAGACGCCGATGCGAGAGGGATCAAAATGTTGGATGATATCTTCTAAGGAGTAGATTTCTTGATCGGAGGGCATGCTGTAGCCCATAAGAGTTAGGAAGTTAACAAGCGCTTCTGGTAGATACCCACTATCACGATAATAGAAAATAGAGGTGGGGTTGCGTCTTTTGGAAAGTTTTCTGCCGTCCTTACCAAGCAAGAGGGGCATGTGCATAAATTTAGGAGGGG
>CAMFJP010000130.1 GCA_945957075.1 uncultured Chlamydiae bacterium | reverse complement strand
GCAATCGGAATCTCATGGCAACGCTTGTAATGAAATTTGGGGGGGCCTCTGTAGAAACAATATCTAGACTTTCAGAGGCAGCAGCGCTGATTGTGGAGCGCTTGCGAACGTTTGATCGGATCGCCGTGGTTGTCAGTGCAATGGGTAATACTACCAATCAGCTATTGGCTATGGCGCAAGAGGTAAACAGCAGTCCCCCCTGTAGGGAACAGGATATGTTAGTCTCTGTTGGGGAGCGGATTAGCATGTCGTTGATCGCGATGGCGTTGGACAAACTTGGGTGTAAAGCAAAAAGTTTTACGGGAAGTCAGTCGGGGATTATTACGTGTCCGCGGCATGCTGAAGCACGAATTATCGATGTGCGCCCAAAGAGGCTTTTGACTCATTTGGATGAGGGGCATGTGGTTATTGTAGCAGGTTTTCAAGGGGTTAGTTTAGCTGGTGAGATTACAACTTTGGGAAGAGGGGGATCGGATACTACAGCTGTGGCTCTTGGGATTGCTTTGGGTGCAGAATTTGTAGAGTTTTATAAGGACGTTCCTGGGGTTTATAATAAAGATCCGAAGACGGATTCTAACGCCCATCTCTTTTCATCTATGAGTTATGATGAAGCTTTGTGTGTTGTAAGTCAGGGGGGGAGAATACTGCATCCGCGATCTATTCTCTTGGCGCAAAAAAACGCCACTTTGCTGCATGTCCGCTCTTTTATGGAGAATAGTTCTGGAACATGGATCGGAGCACAGCAAGTGAAGGGTTTACCTGTATATGAGGAGGTCTAATGCTATTAGAGCTTGGATCTAGATTTCACGATCTTGTATTCTATGTTCTAAAGCGTTTGCGTGCGGATCAAGAGGGGGCTCTATCTTTTGGGCCTCATATGCATTGGGAAGAGAGAGCGTGTCTATTTTCGATTGTTATTGTAGCTCCCTTTAAGGAGGGGTCTAGTCAGTTTTTTTATCATATGATTTCCAGGTGGCTGGTTCCTGGTAAAAGGGTGTGTGAAAAAGGCTTTTTTGCGGCTCCTTGTTCCCTTGTTGAGTGGGAGGGGCGTCTTGGATTTGCGGCGGAAGTGCTTATAGAGGTGTGCGCAGAAGATGTAGAAAATGCAAAGAGCAATTTAATGCTTCTGGAAGAGGAGATTTGTCTTGGAGTTGTGTCGACCTATCATGCGCGCCGTATTGTAGAGACTCGGGTTTTTTCTGTTGATGAAAAAAAAGCACTTGTCCGTGAGGCAGTAGCTTTGCTTATTCGACTGCGTCCTTGTGATTTTGATTTTGATCTTTTTGAGCATATGCAACAGTTTTTTGTTGCTGCAGCGCCCTCTTTTTGTGTGACACGGGGAGTTAGGCCTATAACGCGCGTTATTTCTTATCTTTACCTGTTTCGTAAATTTTTAGAGAGGCAAGAGCTGCCATCCAAGCGGCGTGTAAGTCTGAAACTTGTTCGCACGAGTCTTGGGGGGGCTTTTGGCGAAAGAAAGGTTTTAGGGATTTGTGTTGCTATTCATGGACTGATTGCTCAAGACCGTTTTGATGTAGATCATGTGATGCAAGCTGTCCAAGATGATATTCCAGGTGTTCGTCTTGTTGCAGATTCTTTTGTTTGCTTGTCTTGTCAAGATCCGGGGATGCGTCTTATTTATCTAGAGGTAGAAAAAGCGGATCGCACGGGATTTTATGATATACGCCAGTTGCAGAGGGTTTTGCCGCAGCATCTTTGTGCGCGTGTGGAGCGGCTTGCCAAACCTCTTTTTATGCCACGCAATGAAGAGGAGGTTATGCGGTGTATTATCACGCTAAGTCAGCAGTTAAAACGTGTACGCGATTTTCCTCAGGTGGTGATTAATTTCGATAAACAGACGGAGGAAGATCTTGTATTTACTGTGATTTTGGCAAGGATTGCAGAGGATATGGCACTGGATTTGTTAGCTAAGCGTACCGATGTTTCACTGGATCGTGTAAAGCAAATGGGTTTTGTACGTAATAGGTATAGAAAACAGGCTCTTGTATTTCGTGTGACGATTCCTCTTTGGGGGTTTGTGCGCAGCGACCATGTTGTCGATTTGTATAAGGCCAGAAGGGAGGTTTTATCAATCGTCGAGGGTGTGTTTGGAGAGGTGAGAGACTATAATGGAGGAATGATTGCTAGGGAGTCAGAGGTGTTTGCGCGTGTTTTAGCTCTTTTAGCCCCTTTGTCCGAAAGAAAAAAATTGATTTTAGAGACCTTTTTTCATGGCATCTTTCCGGCGGAGTGGAGAAGTGTTGCATCTTGCGATGCTCTTTGCATTTTATTCCGTTGCATTTTGAAGCTATGTGAACCTGGAAGCGTCCCCTATTTTATTGATAGGGGTGCAGATGCCCTTTATGTAGCTGTTAAAGGTCACGATAATCTAATTAAAGAGGTAGAGGGAATGCAACTGACCACCTTTCAGCTGCTTAAGACACGCTTTGAGCTTGGCGGCGAGCTATACTCTGGTTACATCCTCTTTTGTCCCGAAAGACAAGAAGAGTTTCTGTCTCTCTTATCCCGAAATGGGTAGTCTTATATTAGACCTATTGCATAACTCATGTTATGCGGCAGAGCCAGCGGCCGCATAACATGAGTATAAAAAAAAGAGAGCAAAAGGCTTGTAGCTGGCTTATAGAGACATGTCGATGACCAAGTCCTTCGGCATTGTCCCCCGCTTGCCCCCTTGAGACGCAGGGGCCTTTGCCAAATCGATCCTCCTGCGGAGGCCCGTATATAATACTGTGCCTCCTTGTGCG
>CAMFJP010000129.1 GCA_945957075.1 uncultured Chlamydiae bacterium | reverse complement strand
AGGCAGAGCCGTCAGATTTACAGTCTGATCCCTTTGACCGCTCGGGAACCCCTCCGAGAACAGAGGGGCTATTTTTACAGACTTAGACAAGGAAAGTCAATAGTCAGGGTATTTATCTATTTTAATTTATAGACCTATAAACCAAATCTATTTTGTTGAAACGGCCTCATATCATAATGATGTACCTGCTCTAGGTGCTGTTCACGCTGCGAATAAGGCGCTAGCGCTATTAACGCCCCCAAGCGTTCAATATTAATACTATTTCTGGCAGAGATTTCCAGATAATAGATACCCAGTGTATTGGCAAAATCTTGGGCTGTCTCATAGTCAATACGACGCTCTAAAACCAAATCACATTTGGTTCCTATCAAAATAACCCTGGTATTGGAAGGCGCGTAGCGCTCTATTTCCCCACACCATCTTTTTATATTGGCAAAAGAAAGAGGATCGCTTAAATCAAAACAAAGAACGATGGACGCTGCCGCATGATAAGAGTGCGTAATGCTTCTAAATCGTTCTTGGCCGCAGAGATCCCAAATGTTAGTCCGGAACGTTTGCCCCCCAACCGTTGCTGTATGCCGTCTAAAATCGACACCAATGGTGGATATAAAACTCTCTGTATAGGTATCTTCGACCAAACGCAAAAGCAAACAGGATTTTCCTACACCGCTATCCCCTATCAATGCTATTTTTTTATGCCCTTCTACAGGAACAATTCCGGTTAGCGGTCTTGCTATAGCAGCACCATAGTCTCGATGGGGATCCACCAGATCGCTTAATACTTCATCTATATTGACGGGTATTGGTAACGGCTCTTCAACTCTTCCTCCACCTCGCTGACTAGCTGGTGTCGCAAGCAATGTGCCTAAACCTGAAGAAAGCGTATTGATGAATCGAGATCCTATCGTAGTTCCGCCATGGTGGTCAGGAGGATTACTGCTACTAGAGCTACTACTAGCACTATGAGCAAGGAAACTAGGGGGATTACTGCTGCTAGAGCTGCTACTAGCACTATGAATAAAGGTGCTACGGCTATCACTCACGTCGCTACGGCGGCTACTCCTCATACTGCTAAAGATACCAAGATGACTGCTAGAGGGCGTACTGACAGGATTAGCACGACTATCGTCCACGTCGCTGCGGCGGCTACTTCTGATACTGCTAGAGCTGCTGCACGCAGCAGTACTGAGAGGATTAGCATGACTATCGTCCACGTCGCTGCGGCGGCTACTCCTCATACTGCGCGTATAAGGCTGGCCCTTTAAGTTTCTCTGCACAAAGAACCCCGCTGGAGCATTGCGCGAATTCAATGCAGCACTGCTCGAACTCGGTGCAGCATCACCCAAACCCGATGCAGCACTCTTCGAACTCCATACAACATCATCCGAACTCGATGGAGCATTGCTTTCATCACCTATTCTGCCCAATGTGCTGCGCAAAATAGCCAACATGTGGTGTGCCAAACCGTTTACTTCTTGTTTAAGCTCATCCGTTATTTCTTGATCCTCATTTACTACAATTTTAATAACTTCCAGAAGCCCGCAAAACGATTGTATTTGTGGTTCTGTGTATACATCTGAGCCAATCATCTCTGTTAATATGTCATTCATATCGGAGAAAACGCTGCGCATATTGGGATAAGCATTTAATTGCTCAGACAGTGTTGCATAAAAACGCTGTAAATGGATGATCACGCCATTCTCAGACTCTTTTTCTTTAGAATCCTCTTTTTCTTTCCCCTTGGAATCCTCTTTTTCTTTTCCTTTTGCAATATGCTTATCGCTTTCAACGATAAAAGAAACATTGGGGGTCACGATATTTAAAGAAACCTGTTCTTTTTCACAGATCCATTTGAACAACTGGGTTAATGCTTCATCATCCTGATGAATAGCTTTGTCATACAGAAAGTCTTCAAATAGGTGTTTATACACATGTTTTAAATTATCGCCCAACTTAGAACCTTCGGCACCCGCCGCTTGTCGCAATCTTAAGAAAATATCCTGGGAGGTAATACGCAATGGCTTTAATAAGGCGATCTTCTTCAATTCTGCCAAGAGCCATTGATAGTGCAGATTATAGCGAACCGCTGTACTCAGATTTCTGGGATCGGCTGCACGTGCATTCCCTCCCGATGATTGGATATAAGCCCCTTTTTCTTGCATCAAAGCACAAATACCCAATAAAGCCTCTGCTTTGTCCAAATCTTTTTTAGAACAACATTGCTCGATGAGTTTCTGTACTGCAGTTTTATTGCTTGATTCGTATACGTGATCAAAAACCATCTCTAAATCTACCGAAGTGATAATCAAGAGAAAAGTCTCCATGACGAGAGGGTAATCTTTAGAATCTCCCGGTGTCTTCAGCAATCTAAGCAGATAGGTATAATACAACTCTTCTAGACAAAGAATACGCGCATTCGCTCCTAAAAAAGATTGAATTTCCGTGATTAAATCCGGATTGTCCAAAGCTTTTGCTTGCGCTGCTGCAATCGATGCATAAATAAACGCCAAAGCCCGATCTTCAATCCGGCTCTTGCCATCTTGGGTAATAGCATGGCCTTTATAATACAATTCCATCAAGGCAAAAGACGCATAAGCATCCCCTTTGACAGAGGCCGCTTTTAAACTTTCAAAGCATTTTATTCTTTCAGGATTAATGCTTGAAAACGAACCCAGAAAACTCGCCACCGCTTCGCGCTTCCCTCTCATAAGGGCTTCATTTCTATGCCGATCGTATAGATCAATCTTCATCCTTAATGCAGAATCAGACAATCTTATCAAGCGCAAATAGGCCGTATAGCTATTACTCTCCATAAGCTTCTTGGCT
>CAMFJP010000128.1 GCA_945957075.1 uncultured Chlamydiae bacterium | reverse complement strand
GTTTTGGAAGAGGAGGTCTCTCTTTTGGAGGCGCGCTATGTTTTGATAGATCTTGAGTCTAGTATGCGCCTGTGGAGGGTGTTTTTGGTGCGCGCTTTGGGTGGCGGCTATGTGGAATAAAAAGGTGGTATTGATTTTCTCCACTTGTCTGCTGGCTCTTTGCGGCGCTATGTTTTTTCTTTATTTTTGGCTGGTTGGACAGTATGAAGAATCAACAGATGATGCCTATGTTTCTGGGAATATGCTGGTTGTGATGCCGCAGACGAGTGGTGTTGTGTCGGCTATTTTTACAGATGATGTGGGGCTTGTTGAAGAGGGTGATGTTCTTGTGGAACTAGATCGCACGGACGCGCAGCTATCTTTGGATCTTGCTTTGTCTATGCTTGCTCAATCTGTGCGCGATGTACTAGAGCTTTTTGTCCGTTTTGAGGCTATACAAGCAAAGTTGCAGGGTGCTAATACAAGATGGCAGCAGGCGTTTTTAGATTATGAGCACAGGCGCGCTCTTGTTGGGGATTACAGTGTGTCTCTTGAGGAATTTGAGCGTAGTGAGACCGCGTTTTTAAGTTCTGCTTTTTATGTGCGTGAGGTGGAAAAGGAGCTTGAGGAGGTTGGAAAGCAGATCGCTGGAACAACTGTGTACACGCATCCTAAGGTTGAGTATGCGCGCTCGGAGGTGCGTATGGCATTTTTAGCGTTGCATAGGTGCTCTGTTCGAGCTGCGTGCCGTGGTATTGTTGCGCAAAGGCATGTGCAGGTTGGGGAGTTTGTTTCAAAAGACACTCCACTTTTAACGATTGTTCCTTTGGATGCTGTTTGGGTGGATGCTAATATGCGCGAGGTGAGTTTGGAGCATATTCGTATTGGGCAGCCAGTTCGTTTGTATGCGGATATGTATGGGGGTGGGACTGTATTTCATGGGACTGTAGAGGGGATATATCCTGGATCTGGGAGCGTGTTTTCAATTCTGCCTCCACAAAATGCGACGGGCAATTGGATTAAAATTGTACAGAGGGTGGCTGTGCGGATTTGTTTAAAAAAAGAGGAAATTTTGGCCCATCCTTTGCTGCTTGGGCTTTCTATGCGTGTTGTTATTGATACCCATGATAGGACAGCGCCCAGGCTTCCTACGCTTTCTTTGGGAGTCCCTCTTTATAAGACAGGTGTTTATGAAGATGAACTGGAGGGGGTGGAGTCTTTGATAGAAGCTGTGATCCAAGCGAATATGGAGGAGGGGTGAGCTACGCTCTAAATGCTCATGAGCGATTGGTTGTCTTTGTGTGCTTGTCTCTTGCGACATTTATGATGGTTCTTGATTACTCGATTGCTAATGTGTCGATTCCCTATATTGCAGGGGATCTTGCGGTTAGTGTGGATCTTGGAACGTATGTGATTACAGCGTTTGCAGTGGGGAATGCAATTGGGCTTGCGATGACGGGCTGGTTGACAAAAAGGATGGGGCAAATACGGCTGATTACATGGTCTATTGGACTTTTTACCTTTTTTTCTTGGGTGTGTGGTCTTTCTTTTTCTTTAGAGATGTTAATTGTCGGTCGTTTTATTCAGGGGTTTGTTGCAGGGCCTGTGATTCCTTTAAGTCAAAGTCTTTTGCTTCTTCAGGGATCGGATTCTACGCGTACGCGCGATCTTGCGATTTGGTCAACGATTGTGATTACAGCGCCGGTTTTAGGGCCGATTCTTGGTGGGTATATTTCGGATTGGTATCAGTGGTCTTGGATTTTTTATATTAATATTCCTATTGGCATTGTTTCAATGTGTGGGATCTATTTTGTCCTGCGCCGTTTTGAAACGGCTGTGGAGCGTGTTTCTGGGGATATTATAGGGATGTTGCTTTTAGCTGTTGGGACATCGTGTTTGCAAATTTTTTTAGATAAGGGGCAGCAGTGGGACTGGTTTAATTCTTCAAAAATCACTTGTCTTGCATGGGGGGCTTTGGTTTGTTTAACAGCTCTTGTTATTTATGAGCTTGCGCATAAAAGGCCTTTTTTGAATTTAAAGCTTTTTGCAATTCCTTCGTTTTCCTTAGCTATTGTGGCTCTTTTGATTTCTTATGCTATCTATTTTGGAACGATTGTGCTTGTTCCTCTTTGGCTTCAGGAGTATATGGGGTACTCTTCAGAGTGGGCTGGGCTTGTAGTTGCAGCGCTTGGTATTGCGCCTGTGTTTTTGTCTCTTGTAACCCCTAAAGTGATTCGGCGTGTTGGAAATCTTAAAACGCTTTTGATTGCTTTTATATTTTTTGCTGTTGCCTGTTTTTATACTCGTTTATTTGAAACGAATGTAGATGCGTGGCATGTTGCTTTTTCGCGTTTTATTTTTGGGTTTGGTTTTGTTTTTTATATTAGTCCTCTTTTGGGTATGAGTGTTGAAGGGATTCCAGATGAAAAGCTTGCAAGTGCGACGGGGATTTTTCATTTTCTGCGTTCTTTGATTGGGGCGGTTGGGACCTCTTGTTTTACAACTCTCTGGATGCGGCGGACGATTTTTCATCATGAACGGCTTGCAGAAAGGGTGCATGTGATAGAAAAGAAAACAAGGGCGTCTTTGGAATTGCTTAATCAAGCTGTTGATAAACAGGCTGCGATGCTCGCGATTAATGAGGTCTTTTCCTTGATGGGATATCTTTTTGTTGGGCTTATTGTGCTGCTTGTGATGTGGGAGTTGGCTATGCACACTGGTCTTCGAGAAAAGATTTTTTTGAGATAGGGTATTGACGCGCTCGAATGTGAAATTATTTACTCATGTTACGCCGTCGCTGGCTCTTGCACATAACACAAATTAAAATATTTTACCGCAGAGAGCACACAGAGGCGCGCTTTGCGCGCAAGAGATGAGTAATTAAATATCTTGCACGCAAGGCGCGCCTCTGTGTGC
>CAMFJP010000127.1 GCA_945957075.1 uncultured Chlamydiae bacterium | reverse complement strand
AGGTAATATGGAGAGACATATTGCCTCGAAATTTGGGTTTAAAGCTGCTCAAAAATCATCAGCGCCGCCAAACAAATGGAGTTACGCAAGATGTCTATTTTAGTGACAGGAAGCTCTGGCTTCGTGGGAAAACCCCTCATAGAATCTCTTAAAGCCTGTGGGCATATCGTCTCCACTCTCAGCCATACAGAAAAAGATTTAAGGTGTGAACACTTCGATGCCGTAATCAACTTAGCCGGCAAAAACATCTTATCTGGCAGGTGGACCCAAAAACAAAAGCGCGCACTATTTCAATCTAGGTGCACATACACATGGCACCTTGCACGCAGCGCAGCGCGACTAAAAACACCCCCCAAAATATGGATAAACGCCTCCGCTGTAGGCATCTACGGAAACAGAGGCCAAGAAGTACTGACAGAAAATAGCAACCCAGGAGAGGGTTTTTTGGCAGATCTGTGCCTGCATTGGGAAAGGGCCACATCGATTTTGCATTCAATAGGCACACGTGTTGTGTGTGCGCGCTTTGGAATCATCCTTGACCCCTCAGGAGGGATGCTAGGCCGCCTCATACCGAAAGTTAGATGGCATCTTGCCGGAAAGATTGGCAGTGGCACCCAATTTATAAGCTGGATTTCTCTTCTAGATGTTCTAAGAGCCATTCACCATATTCTAGCTCATCCAGAGATCTCAGGTCCTATCAACCTGACAACAAAACATCCCGTAACACAAGATGAGCTTATAACCTCTCTTGCAAAACACCTTCACTCAACAAAAGGCCCCCCATTACCAGCATGTCTTGCACGGCTGCTTTTTGGCCCTGCAGCAAACGAGCTTCTTTTGTCCAGCACCTACGCACTTCCAGAAAAACTCATTCAGTCAGGATTTATTCACAAAAACCCCACCCTTGACACCATCTATTCGACTGTGACGGATTTTGCCAGGTTGCGCGGCTGATCAATCGCAGTCCCCCGAATTCTTGCAACTTCATAAGCAAAAAGCTGCCCGGCCACTGCATAAGGTATGGGCATCAACTCATCGCAAAGCAAAGGCAGCTCCAGTATATGATCTGCAATCTGATGAATCTCAGAACCTCCCTCAGGAACAAAAGCTAAGACAGGCGCGCCTCGGGCCTTAACCTCTCTAAGATTAGAAATCATTTTATCTTGCGTACGCACATTACCGCACATGCCAAGAACCGCCAATTTAGAATCTACAAGAGCAATAGGGCCATGCTTCATCTCTCCAGCGGGTATCCCATACGCATGGACATAACTAATTTCCTTTAATTTCAAAGCCGCTTCAAGACTCAGAAAAAACATGTAATGCCGACCTAAAAAGAAAAAACTCTCATAATGAGCATAAAGCACTGCAAGCTGTTGAATTTCCGCGCGCTTGGCAAGAACCCTCTGCACAACTTCTGGAAGGCTTTGCACAGCAGATAAAAATCTTTTTCCTTCTTGCTTTTCCATATGACGCAGTCTCGCCATCAGCACTGTAAACAAAGTAAGCACTGTCAATTGACTTGTAAATGCTTTCGTGGAGCATACGCTAATCTCAGCCCCCGCTTTTAAAAAAATACAGGCGTCCGCCTCTCTAGAAAGAGTAGAGAGCGGCACATTGCAAACACCTAAAACCTTAGCCCCCTTAGCTTTTACTTCACGAAGAGCACTCAACGTATCTAAAGTTTCCCCAGACTGACTAATCGCAATGACAAGAGTCCCTTCGGAAATAATGGGGTTGCGATAACGAAACTCCGAGGCTATCTCTGCATGCGTTGGAATACGCGCTACATCCTCTAACATTGCCGCTGCAATAGATCCTGCATGCCATGAAGTCCCACATGCAATAATCACAATACGCTTTACAGCCGCAAGATCTGCCGATGTTAAAGACAGCCCCTCAAATTCCACGGTACCGAATTCTTCAATCACCCTCCCATGTAACGCCTCTCTTAAAGCATCAGGCTGATCAAAAATTTCTTTTATCATAAAATGATCATAGCCCTGCTTAGAAATATCGACATGACGGCGATCTAGTTTATGCACAACACGCTCCACTCGAGAAGATGCGCTATCAAAAATCGAAGCTGCCCCTCGGGTTACAACAGCCACTTCATCCGTATGCAAAAAAAGAATATCAAGATCTTCATGGGGAAACGCATGAGGATCTGAAGAAATGAAAGACTCTCCCTTCCGCATTCCAATAGCAAGAGGAGCCTCTTTAGAAGCTACTATGATTTCCTCTGGATGATGCTTATGAATCAGCGCCACACCCCAAAGCCCCCGCATGAGCGCAAGGGCCTGTTGGACAGAAGATAAAAAATTTCCTTTGTATAAATGCGCAACTAACTGCGCGATGACCTCTGTATCTGTATCCGAGGAGAACACAACACCCTCATCTTCCAACATAGAGCGTAGGGTATGATGATTTTCGATGATCCCATTATGCACAATGAGGAGCGATCCGGAACTGTCAAAATGAGGATGAGCATTGTCTTTAGAAGGAACCCCATGAGTCGCCCATCTTGTATGTGCAATCGCTGGTGTCAAAAACGTCTGACACTCTTCCCAAGAGCGCTTAAGCGAAAGGATATTACCAACCTCTTTGCACGCAAAAAGATCTCCCTCTTTGGAAATCCCCCCAACTCCCGCTGAATCATAACCCCTATATTCTAAACGGGCCAAGCCATCTAGACATACTGCAGCTGCGTCAGCTGGACCTGTATATCCAAAGATTCCACACATAATTCTACCTCTTTAAGATCCCTATCTTATATCATAAGTAATAAGAAAGAGGAAGAATATATGATGGGAAAAAAAGTTTCTAATTCCGCGGTTCACGATCATACATATAAAATTTTTCCTAACGACCTAAACTCAAACGGCACCGTATTTGGTGGACTTGTTATGGCCACCTTAGATCGCATCGCCCTTGTTGTCGCAGAAAGACACAGTGAGCATACCTGTGTTACAGCATCTGTAGACCTGTCTCTTATACACATCTGACGCTGCCGACGATCGCATAAGTGTAG
>CAMFJP010000126.1 GCA_945957075.1 uncultured Chlamydiae bacterium | reverse complement strand
ATTATATACGGGCCTCCGCAGGAGGATCGATTTGGCGCAGTCCCCTGCGTCTCAAAGGGGCAAGCGGGGGACAATGCCGAAGGACTTGTCCCCGACATGTCTCTATAAGCTAGCTACAAGCCTTCTGATTTCTTTTCTTTTTTCGCGTAACATGAGTGAGTGAGTAATTAAATATCTTGCGCGCAAGGCGCGCCTCTGCGTGCTCTGCGCTCTCTGTGTTAAAAATCTTATTTAACTTAGATTGCAAGACAGAATCAGCGGCTGCGTAACATGAATTAATAACTTAGAACCTCTTCTTCTTGGATCCAATGGACCCAGAGCTGGTGGGTCCACTCCCGGTAGATAGTGCCATTTTCTGTAACGATATGCGCTTTGTAGGCAAGAAAGCCCTTTTTAGCCTCATACGTTTCGTTTAAGAGCTTATAGCAAGTATACCCTATACGGGAGTCGATTGGAAAATAGAGCACATCATGGGTATTGTCCCAATAGATTACATCCAAAACGATCTTAGGGTGCTGATCTAAAATGGACTTGGGGATATTCCAATCAATTGTGAGCATTTGCCCATAAGGGGGATTTTTTTGACGGGGGTCTGGAGAGCCTATATGGGAGCTTGCTAGGTAATTGCGATCGATCTTTTGCTTAAATACAGAGACATAATATGTCTGACAGCTACTACAAACAATACCACACGCGATAAGCATTTTACAGAGGTTCATTACTTAGGGCCTGTCATTGAGCTGGGGTCTATTGCCTGATCAAAAGCCTCTGCGGTAAGAAATCCAAGCGCAAGCGCAGCCTCTTTTAAGGTCATGTGCTCTCTATATGCCTTCTGGACGACTTTGGCGGCTTTGTCGTACCCAATTACAGGGTTAAGAGCCGTAGCCAACATAAGACAGCTATCAACATACTGCTTTATTTTTGCGCGGTCAGGCTCAATACCTACAACGCATTTATCTTGAAAGCTTCTCGCTCCATCCGCTAACAAATGTATAGACTGGATGAGGTTATAAATCATAACGGGCTTAAACACATTAAGCTCAAAATGCCCCTGGGAGCCTGCAATCCCAATTGTAACATCATTGCCCATCACCTGCGCTGCGATCATAGTGAGAGATTCACTCTGCGTTGGATTCACTTTCCCCGGCATAATCGAAGAGCCGGGTTCATTTTCTGGCAATACAAGCTCCCCAATGCCGCATCGAGGACCTGACCCCATCCAGCGAATATCTCCAGCGATTTTCATGACGCTGCACGCTACCCTTTTTAGGGCGCCGCTCATTTCAATAATCGCATCATGGGCGGCCAACGCCTCAAATTTGTTGTGTGCTGAAACAAACGGATACCCTGTAAGAGAGCTAATCTGCTTCGCAACACGTAGCGCATATTCTGGATGGCTGTTCATACCAGTACCAACAGCTGTTCCACCAAGAGCTATCTCTGACAAAGGCTCTAGTGCGCTTATAACTGCACGGATTCCAAGCTCTATTTGCCTTGCATATCCAGAAAATTCTTGTCCGAGCAAAATGGGTGTGGCATCCATCAAGTGGGTTCTGCCTACCTTCACAATGTCTTTGAAAGCCTCTGCCTTGTCCTTTAACCCGTGCAATAGGTGCTCAAGAGCTGGAAGCAGTTTTTTGCGAACGAGTAAAACCGATGCAATATACATGGCAGTTGGGAAAGCATCGTTAGAGGACTGTGATTTATTGACATCGTCATTGGGGTGGATAGGGCTTTTTGAGCCTATAACGCCCCCTGCAAGGACAATGGCTCTATTGGCAATCACTTCATTAACGTTCATGTTTGTTTGCGTACCGGAGCCTGTCTGCCACACGACTAGAGGGAAATGGTCATCCCACATCCCATCTATAACCTCATCTGCTGCTTGAACAATCCACCTCTTTTTTTCAGCAGAAAGCAGTCCAAGCTCGCAATTGACAAGCGCAGAGGCCTTTTTAATAAGCGCTAAAGCGTGAATAACCTCAATGGGCATCTTTTCAGAGCCAATAGAAAAATTAAGCAAAGAGCGCTGAGTCTGCGCGCCAAAATAGCGATCTTCTGGAACCTCTACACTGCCAAGGCTGTCTTGTTCTATACGCATAAATTAAATCAATAAAAGCGCAAATACAAAGGCAAAAAGTGAAAAGGATTCAACGATACCTAAGGCTGCAAGGCATTTCCCATATACAGCCGGCTGCTTTGCAGAGGCCTGTATCCCAGAAGCTGCGCACATTCCCTGATACATCGATGAAAAAAGCAGCGCTAGCCCCACAACAAGTCCAATGCCAATACCCGACAAAGGCGCCAAAGTTCCAGCTTTAATGCTGTTTTTCATCAAGATCATGAGTACAAATCCATAAATCGACTGGGACGAGGCAACAGCAGACATCCCAATAAATTTTCCATGGTTTTCTTCAACACGGCTCATTACAGCGTGCGACGCCATTCCCCCAATACCACATCCAATAGCACTTCCTATACATCCAAGAGCCAACACAAGCGCTGGTCCCACCATACTGTAATCTGCATCCATATGCCTACCTAAAAATTAATTTTTTTCAAAGGTCGAAACAGCAGACCGCCTCCATAAAAAGAGTAACGATACCACTCCACAAAATTCAAACGCAAACCATGAATTACACCGCCCATGGTCGCAATCAATATATTCACACTATGTCCTAAAAAGATCACAAGTGCGCCTACAGCAAATCCCATCTCTTTGCCAAGATCATTAAATGTCTCTGCCATAATCGTACTTGCAAGAGCTAGCGCATACAAACGCAAATACGAAAGGACGTCTGCAAACACCTGGACAACTTGTGTGATTTCAGAGATGCCCTGAAACCGTTTTTGCAAAAGAGCCAAAGAGACTGCAAGCCCCATCCCTATATAGATCATTTGGAGCCCATACGTTGCCGCAACGTCTGTATTAATACCCCCTAAAAACTGCACAAAAGTAGTAGCTTTGAGGGCTGTTGGGAAATAGAGATAAGCGCCTATTAAAAATACAACCCAACCAATACCTGCTAAGTTGCGTCTTGCATAGCGAAGAAGAGATAAACTCACATGGACAACGCCAACTAGCAAAGAAAATTCAAGCAAAATGGTGTTTTTAGAAACGGTGTTAAGCCCCTCATAGAGCTGTCTCT
>CAMFJP010000125.1 GCA_945957075.1 uncultured Chlamydiae bacterium | reverse complement strand
GATCTACACTTAAGCGATCGTCGGCAGCGTCAGATGTGTATAAGAGACAGGTCCTGGGGTGTCTATAATATTTATTTTGAAGTCTTCGAAGAAGATGCTCGTGTGTTTTGCAAAAATCGTAATTCCACGTTCTTTTTCTTGATCGTAACTATCCATGACTCTTTCTGGGACAAGCTCGTTGTCTCTGAAGATGTTGGACTGTTTTAAAAGACTATCTAGAAGCGTCGTTTTGCCGTGGTCGATGTGGGCAATGATCGCAATATTTCGTATTTTTTTAGGTTTAAACATGTTACTTAGCTTAGAAAATCGCATATTAAAAAACCATGACAAAAACAAAGTGCCGTCTTACACTTTCTACATGAAGGGAGGTGGCGATGGTAGAACATCAAGAAGAATCTCATGCAACAACAGCGCAAATCGATGATATTCTTAGTGAAAAGCTAGAAAAGGCCTTTCACCAACAGACCTCTACTGTTGTTTTACATGATATTGCCAAAATTGCTTGCGAGCATTCCTCTATAGACCTTGCTTATGCAGCGCCAAGACTTCCTCCAACAGCAAGACATCTTCTTTATGACAACTTGGCGCATGTCAAAGATAAAATTGCATTTATGATTCATACAGACAGCGGAACAAGGCTTGCTGTATTTCGCCATATTAGTGATATAGAGGTCAAAAAACTCATTGAACGTATGCCGCCAGATGAGGCTGTGTTTGTTTTAGAGGATATTTCAGAGCGCAGGTTTCGTAGAGTATTGGATTTAATTGATCCTAAAAAGGCCATGCGTATTCGAGAGATTAAAAAGCATCCGCGCAACACGGCTGGACGTTTAATGACCAACGAATTTTTTGCCTTTTCTAAAGAGGTCACAATTGGAGAGGCCTCTTTATATATCCGCAATAACCCTGGGATCGATTTAACACGTCGTATTTTTGTTTTAGGAAATTCAGGAGAGTTGCAAGGGTATGTTCCTGCCCGTAATTTCATTGTAAATCCCGATTTTTTGCCTTTGCGGCAGGTTATGCGCCCTATTTTGTACAAGGTGTCTCCAGATGCTGAGAGGGAAGAGGTTGTAGATCTTGTGCAACGCTATGGCATTTCCGCGCTTCCGGTTGTCGATGATCAAGATCGTCTGATCGGCGTCATTACATATGAAGATGTGCTGGAGGCGATTGAAGATATTACCGATGAAACACTAGCAAGTGTTGGTGGTGTTGCGGAAAAAATACGGGCTTACGAGCCTTTTTGGAGACGTCTTTTTTCTAGAGCGCCGTGGCTGGCCTTTACTCTTTGCGCTGGACTTATTAATGTTGGGGTTATTTCCTCTTTTCAAAGTTATGAGGGAAGTATTCTCACCTTCATGTTGTTTTTTGTTCCTCTAATTACCGGTATGTCTGGGAACATAGGGCTTCAATGTAGTACTGTTCTTGTGCGGGGTATGGCGCTTGGGGCGCCTTCGCTGCTTAGCAAGCGCGATACTGTCCGCAGAGAGCTTGTAACGGGTGTTTCTATTGGGTGCGTCTTTGGTCTTTTTTGCGGCGTGCTTGTTTATCTTTTAGACTTTTTGCCAGCAGTTGGTCGCATTGCGCTTGGTCCCTTAGCGGTTGGGGTTGTGGTAGGATCTGGGCTTGCTGGGGCCTGTTTTGCGGGGACGCTCCTTGGCGTTTTTTCCCCCCTCTTTTTTTCGCGTATTGGGATTGACCCTGCGATTGCTTCAGGCCCCATTGTGACAGCGCTCAACGACCTGTTGTCGATGTCTATTTATTTATTGATAGCGTCGGGGCTTATCTCTCTCTTTTTGTAAATTCAGCAAGCTGCTATCCTCCTCTTCGCCGGGGAGCTCTTGGAATAGTACTGCTTGAACCAGGTCAGGACCGGAAGGTAGCAGCCTTTAGAGCATTAAGGCTGTGCCAGGAGTCCCTCTCCGGCATTTTCTTTCAAGCAACACATCTCACTCAGCTTTAGGTTTTTAAATTCACAACTTAGGTTTATAGTAGTTTTGATTTGCTAGCATTTTAGAGAATGTATATACTTAGTATATATATTTAAAGATAAAAGGGGCTTATGCAAGCATACATACAAAAGTGGGGCAACAGTCTAGGGCTTCGCATCCCACTACAATTGGCGAGACAATTAAACCTTCATCAAGGAAGCGCTATAACTCTTGAAATTGAGGATGGAAAGCTTATCATTCAACCTCCTAAATATTGTTTAGACGATATGCTAAATGAAATTACTCCTAAAAACCAACATCAGCTAATGCTTGATGACGATCAAAAAGGTAGTGAAGAATGGTAAGATATATACCAAAAGAAGGTGATATTGTCTGGCTAGAATTTGATCCTCAAAAAGGCAAGGAAATCCAAAAAACTCGGCCGGCTCTTACTATCTCCCCCCAGGCATATAACTCAAAAATAGGGCTCGGACTTTTTATGCCCATTACAAGCAATATCAAAGGATATCCTTTTGAAGTAGTTATTAATAAAGGTGAGGTTCAGGGAGCCGTTCTTTGCGATCAAATCCGCTCATTAGATTGGAAAGCACGTAAAGCTAAATTCGTTACGCGTATCCCTTTATCCATTATGGAAGACGTACTAGCAAAATTTTCCGTGTTGCTTCCTTTAAGATAATCATTTGTAATATCCCTAAAACCCTATGGACAGCCCGGCAAATCCGCCATGAATCAGAGCCTCGCCGTTGGTGTTTATGTGTTTCCCATCGGATCCTAGGATGTCTTTGCGCACCTGTTCTGGTGCAAGAGCAAGTCTTGTAAGATAGAGCATTTCATATCCTATTTTGATGCGTGCGTATCTTGAAATGTAAAGGCTGAAGAAGGCTGCGATATCAAGTCCAAGGGCTGCGTTGTCATTATGGGCATCTGTATGTCTTAAAATCAGTGTTTTATTGAGATCTCCAACATAGGTGTGCTGCTCTGCAAAGTTCCAGTATCCAGCGATCTTTGCCGAAAGATCAAGGCTTAGAAAACGCAGCGGATTCATCTGCAAATCGGCTCCCAGCTGCGCGCCGTATAGGTGATTTTGTGTTGATGTTTCATATCTGCCATCTCCAAGACCCTCTAAAAAAGAGACCGAAAAAGATTCATCTAGACGTAGATAGCGCAGCCCTGCAAGCCATGAAAAAGAAAAGTAGTTAGCGCGCGATGGGGTCATAAAAATCCAGTAGTTAAGCTCGCCTCCTTCAAGATGAGATACCTCATGTGAAAGGGCTCTACTGTCTCTTATACACATCTGACGCTGCCGACGATCG
>CAMFJP010000124.1 GCA_945957075.1 uncultured Chlamydiae bacterium | reverse complement strand
ATAGGGCTTTGACGCGGTCCACGGGCTTAAAAAACCCAAAGTTCAGGTTAATAACGTTTAGTTTTGCGAGGAGGTGGCACAAATTTTTGTGTCTGGAGCAAGCAACCATTGCTGAACAGCAATGCGTGAGTAAGGACAAAAAAAATGCTGCCAAGCTGACGTAGCAAAACCAAATATTATTTTCGATACATAGTATTAGGGGAGTAGAGGAGGAAAATATGAAAACATTAGCTGAAGAGAGTCATAAGACAAAGCGTGCGCGGGAAAAATTAAAAAAACAAATAGAGACATGGCAAAATGGAGTTACGCCGCAGGCGTTAGAAGATAAAAAAAGGGAAATGCACTTATGGATTGCAAGACATGCAACGCATAGAATCACTCTTCGTGAAAAAGAGATTTGCCTTTTTGATGGCAACCAAAATACAGCAAGCGTTAGTCGCAAGGTGTCCTTGATTGCACAAAAATTAAAGCAACTACATTGTGGAGAGGAAGGCGTATAGCGTTTCTACATCTTTATAGGAGAGGTTTCCGATAGAGCGCAGCTCTTCTTTGGAGGCCTTTTTCATTTGTTCTATACTGTGGAAGTGAGCCAAGAGCTTTTTATGTTTTTTAGGGCCAATTCCAGGCAGTTGCACTAAAGCGCTGTCCAGCGATGTTTTTTTTCTTTGCTTAAGGTGTGAAGATAGGGCTATAGAATGCGCCTTATCGCGCATTCTTTGAATTAAAAAAAGTAGAGGGGAGTCTAGAGCGAGTAAAATAGGGGTTTTTTGATAGGGTAGAAAAATGCTTTCTGCTGTAAGTCCCTTGTCATGTCTGCCTTTTTCTTTAGCGCACCCCATTAGATCGATAGAAGCAATGTTGAATAGCTGGAGCACCTCCCATGCTGCATGAACGTGTCCTTTTCCTCCATCGACGATAATAAGATCGGGAAGGGTATTATCTTGGCGCGCACTTTCAAGATGTCTTGTCAGAGCTTCTCTTAGCGCCTGGTAGTCATCTCCAGGAGCTGCTGTTTTTGGTTTGAATAAGCGCGTGTATTTTGCATCAAATACCCCCTCTGTAAACGTCACAAGGGAGGTGACAGGAAGTGTTCCTGCATGTGATGAGGTGTCTAAACAGACAATTTTTTTGGGAAAACGCATGAGTTTGCACGTTTTTTGCATATCTAGAAGCAGTTCTTGCATATGTTCATTGTCTTTGTGCTTGCGAGAAAAAAGTAGCGTAGCGTTTTTCAAAGCTAGAGCAAGTAGCGCCTGTTTTTTTCCTTTTTGAGGGTAGCAGAGTTGAATGTCTTTGCCATAGTGTGTCAAAAGTAGCTCTTGGACAGCAGGTGGCAGGCGGTGTGGTAATAGAATTTCAGTCGGAGGATCTGGATCCGTCGCATAGTTTTGTAAAATAAAGGAGGTTAGTAAATCCTCGTCTGTTTCTGCATTTAGGTGAAAATAATAAGAGGTAGATCCTGTTAGATTGCCACCACGAAATAACAATTTTGCGATAAGAACATGGGCCTCTTTTCTATAGATTCCTAGCACATCAAAAGCCTCTTGAGAGGCGCCTGTAACAAGGGATTTTTGTGGTTTAAGATTGCGAATTTGCTCTATTGTATGTAGAAGGGCAGCGGCCTTTTCGAACTCTAGGGCGCTCGATGCCTTTTCCATTTCGGACGTTAGCATATCGATTGTCTCTTCAGTGTGTCCTTTAAGAAAGCGAATGGCGCCCTCTACAAATGTTTGATACTGATCTTTTGTGCATAATTTAACGCAGGGGGCAATGCACCGCTTGATCCCATGTAAAAGACAAGGCCTTGTTCTTCTTTCTAGTTCTGCATTTGAGCATTGTCTTAAGGGAAAAAGGCGTGAGAGGAGTTCGAAAGTTCCTCTGGCAGCATGAGCGTGGGGGTAGGGGCCAAAATAGAGAGCTTTGTCTTTGGGATGTTCTTTGTGGCGTACAAGTCGAATCATAGGCCATGTTGTATGCGGATCGATGCGTAATGAAATAAATGTTTTATCGTCTTTTAAAAGAGCATTGAATTTTGGTTGGTGCTTTTTAATTAGTGTGTTTTCAAGTAAAAGAGCTTCTGCTTCGGTCGATACAATCACAACTTCAACATCTGCAATATGAGAGACCAGAAAGGGGATCATAGGACGCAGATCCCGTCCTTCTATGAAATATTGCTTTACGCGTTGGTATAGATTTTTTGCTTTGCCCACATAGATGATGCGTTCATCTTTATCTTTCATTAGATAAACGCCGGGGTCTTTAGGCAAAGAGTCTAATTTTTTAAGATCCATGCGATGTAAATGATAGCAAAAGGGTTTCTGCACGCTCTGTAATTGCAGAGGGGAGTCCGGCTAGTTTGGCAACATGGATGCCATAACTTCTATCTCCACTTCCTCGAACGACCTTGTGAAGAAAAATAATGCTCTCTTCATGTTCTTGTACAACAACATGATAATTTAGAGCTCCTGCACACTCCTCTTCCAAATCAGTTAACTCCATATAGTGGGTGGCAAATAATGTTTTTGCTTTAACTTTTGTTAACAAGTGTTCAGCGATTGCTCTTGCAATCGCAATGCCATCATATGTGCTAGTTCCCCGTCCTATTTCATCAAGAATAATTAAGGATCTTGGCCCTGCAGAATGTACAATGTGCGCAGCTTCTGCCATCTCTACCATAAAGGTAGATTGTCCTTTGGAAAGATCATCACTCGCTCCAATACGGGTAAAGAGGCTATCTATAATGCCGATATGAGCTGAAGATGCTGGAACAAAGGAACCCATATGCGCCATGATCGCAATAAGAGCAGCTTGGCGCATGTAGGTAGACTTGCCTCCCATATTGGGACCTGTAATCATCAGCAGTCTAGCATTTTCATTGTCAAGGTGTAGATTGTTTGCGATAAATTCATGAGCTGGTAGCAGTGTTTCTAAAACAGGATGGCGTGCTGATTGGAGTGTAAACACGAAACTATTGTCAACAACGGGGCGGGTATAATCCCTTTCTTTGGCAATTTCCGCAAGAGAGAGCAGAGCATCCAATGTTCCTATAGCTTTTGCAACCAAGCGAATAGAGGAAGCAGAGATTGAAACCATAGTGCGAAGGGCCTGAAATAACTCCTTTTCCATAGCCTCTATTCTTTCCTGAGCATGTAAAATGTGATAAGCGTATTCCTTAAGTTCTGGACTTAAGAAACGTTCTGCATTGACAAGCGTTTGTCTTTTTTCAAAAGATGCTGGCATTTTATGTGCCTGTCCTCTGGACACCTCGATATAG
>CAMFJP010000123.1 GCA_945957075.1 uncultured Chlamydiae bacterium | reverse complement strand
CCCACCCCAACACTTATGCGATCGTCGGCAGCGTCAGATGTGTATAAGAGACAGGTGTTCTTATGGCGGCATGCAACGCATAAGACTTCCGCATGAAATTGCCTGTTTTCTAAATGGGTTTTTGCACTTTCTAAGATGGGTCCGAACCCATCTTGTAGATGGCTTGCTGCATACAAAACTGCCTTTTGTGTTATTGGGGAGGTTTTGTTTTGCCATTCTGCTAATTTTACAATAGTATTTGGGTTGCGTCCGCCATTTAAAATGTATGGAGATAGCATATCACATTTAGACAGCATTTCTTCATATTTAGACAGCATCTCTAAGTGTGGTGCGCGGCTCCAGGATGGTTTGAATCGTTCAAGATGAGCTGCCCATGTGTCAAATTCGATTGGGTTTACGATCCCTTTTCTCATGGCTTCTAGAATCGAAAGAGCAGCATATTCCTTTCTTTGCTGGTCTCGTATGCTTTCGAATTCTGTTTGTTGTTGTGTATTTATTAATCCCCTTGCTTTATCTTTATCAGGCGAGTTTTCTCTCGCAAACCTTGTGCATGCGTCTTGGTTTTGTTTAATTCGGTATGTATTATGCCAAGCTTGATTGACTATAGCTTTTCGTTCTAGTTGCTCTTCTTCTGCTATTGCAGCAGAGCTTGTTTCAAGCATCATTTCGGAATAAGGTAGTTGTGTGCTCTGTACCCTTTGACATATTTGAGCAAAATCCCACTTTCCTTCCTCGCATGTAGCCCATAGGTTTCCATTCTGATAGAAGCTGTTTGTAGAGGGAAATAGCATAAGTGCATATTGCAGCCATTTTTTATTGTCCTCGTAGTTAAACCAGTTAAGCACAATGTCCGCTAGTTCTTTCCATTGCAGTTTTGCGGCTTGTTGTTCTTTCCAAGACAACTCGTCCTTAGTCGTCAGATGTTGGTACAAGTCTTTGTGGTTGGGGAGTATTTCTTTTGCGAGTGCGGCAAGTTCAAGACGACGGTCTTCAGGGCCAGAGTTCTGATCTGGCAGTTGACCTGATCGTATGCAAGTTAGAACATTATCCGTTTTATAACGCTCATAGGGACCAAGTTGTGGTATTATAATGCCGAAGGCCTCTTGGTCAAGGCCCTGCTTAGGTGTCGGCCAGATAGATATATTTGTTTTTTCAACGAGCGGCCTTTCCCACCATGGGATCTGGCCTTCGCGTGTTACTTTGCATGCTAACATGACCAAATACTGTGAATCGTATTTCTTGTGTCGTTCAGCAAGGCAGGATGCGATATTGCGAGTCGGCGCTTGACTCAAGGTACGAGATAGTTCCTCGAATGCGGTGCGTTCCTCTCTCTCTATCTCGAAACGTTCGGATCTTGCTTCCGCACTTAATTCTTGATATAGAGCGTTTTGAGCTCGGTGTCTGATTGCAGCTTTATCAACCTGTGCAGCTGTGTGTATTTGACTCGATGCTTCGGCTTCATCACCTGCTATTTGGTTGCGGGCAGCTTGCTCTGCAGCGATGGTGCGTTGTTGGATCTGCCCCTGAAGCCGACGCTGTGCGCTTGTTTCCTGCCGGAGTAATAGAGCGCGCGAACTGGTTTCACTTGTATCTAGTTGTTCGCGCATATTGCATTCTTGATGTTGTATTGCTTGCAATGCAGTCCCAATGCGTGCTGTTTCTTCTCTAGCTTTTAGGAGGGCACAGTGTGCGGCTTGTTGAAATCGTCTGTATCGATAAGGTGGTGGCAATGCAGCAGCGGTGTGTGCAGCCTCATCTTCGTGATGAAGAGCTTGGTGCTGGGGTGGGTTTTGGTCTCCTAGTGCCCGCAGTTTTGCGGCGTTAACTTGTTGGATTTCTTCTTGAATTGCACGAAGGGTTATTTCATTGCGATCTGTATCTTGCTCGCTACTTACTGCGTTGCGGGCATGTTCTTCCTCGGGTGTTATTTGTTGGAAGATAGCTCCTTCTCTTTCTAGTTCAACAACTGTATGGCGTGTCCATGTTAGTTGTTTTTCTAATTCTAGCGCTTGTTTGTGTGCTAATTCAGCTTCTTGTAATCTAATTTGGGAACCTTGTTGTGCAAGCTTTTCCGCTGTACGCGTAGCATAACCCAATCTGATGCGTTGGGGGGGGGGAGGTGCTTGCTGCTCAGAGACAGCGCGTGCCTCTTCCAGTATTCTACGGCCTATTCTTCTGTAGGCCTCATTGTAGGCCTCGTAGGCCTCATTCCGGGATATTTGTTCTGTTCCTTTTAAATGAAGCCGATCAAGCGTCTCCTCGTAATCTAATTGAGCTCGTGCTAACTTTTCTCTACTTTCTAGGTCAACTAGTCTGGGAACTAGGTCAACTTGTGTGGGAAGGAATTGTTGGTTTTCAAGCATTTCTATATGCTCTTTTATTTCTATGGATGTTCTAAGGGCGGTTTCTCTTAGGGCGGTTTCTCTTACTAAAAGTTGGTTGAGAGTGTTTTCTGGTTGTCTTGTCTTTCCTCCGTAAGCTGAGCCCCGTTTTTGTTGCTGGTTGCTTGCGTTATGACGATTAGATTCTTGCTGTGTAGTAGGGTGCGGCGTTGTTTGATGCTGGTTAGGAGTGGCTTTTGATCGAACCTCGTCTACCTTTGCTGCCCATAAAGCAAGTTTTTTTACTGTACGGTTAGCAAAACCAGTAACATTTGCTGGTCTGTTGCCTCCGTAGGCGGTTGTGTTTCGTTGTGGTTGTGGTGAGGGTCTAGGGGTGGGGCTTACAAAATAGCCTTGGTAGTGTGGAGCCGGTATGGGGCGTTGTGGGGTGTAATATCCCCAAGGAGACAGGGGGTACCCCCAAGGTGCCTGGAAATATGCGGGTTGTGTAAAAAGACTTGGATAAAACATAATCTTTTTCCTTAAGATATTAGTCTGCGATTTCCATTTTAATTAGACAGCAGACAGTTATAATTACAACTATTTTACATATGTTTAACTTAATTTTCTATTTTTAAAAAAATATGTTATCAAGAATTTTTTATATTCATCTTGATTGCGTTGATTCTACAAATAATTGGGTTAAGCGTTCCTTGCCTTTTTTACAGGGATCCTTTTTACAAGGGCATGATCTTGTGTGTGTAACAGCTAGCGAGCAAACGGCTGGCAGGGGGAGGTTTGGCAGACGTTGGGTGTCGCCAAGGGGGCAAAATTTATACGCAACCTTTTATTTCCCAGTGACATGCGATGCTATGCATGTACAAGATTTGGGAAAGCGCTTGAGTCTATTTTGTGTACAACTTCTTAAAAATAAAGGATTTAATGCATTTTTCAAAGAGCCTAACGATATTTTTATAGAAAATAAAAAGTGTGGGGG
>CAMFJP010000122.1 GCA_945957075.1 uncultured Chlamydiae bacterium | reverse complement strand
GAGCTAGTCGAAGATCACGGGCTTGATTGGCGTCGATAATGCCGCTGCGCATATCTGCATCGATGCTCATTTGTTTTCCTGGCATGGCATCTAGTGTGAATCTTGCGGCAACTTCTGCGACCCTTTCGGCGCCTTTGGTAACAACGATAAATTGGACGATTGTAATGATTAAAAAGACGATACCGCCGACAACAAAATTTCCTCCGACGACAAAGTCTCCAAAAGCTTTAATAATGTGGCCTGCATAGGCATGTAGCAAAATTTGACGAGTGGCTGCGATTTCAATCCCTAAACGGAAGAGTGTCGTGATTAGAAGTAGCGACGGGAAGATGGAAAGGTTAACAGCTTTTGGAATATAGAGAGCGACCATTAAAAGAGAGATGGAGACTGTTAAGTTAATCGCAATCAGATTATCTAAAATTGTTGGAGAGATAGGAATAATAATCATCATGATGATGACGATGATGAAGAAGGCGAGGATGACATCGGGGGAGCGGCTTAAAGTTGCTAGAGCTCTATCTCCTCCTAGCATACGACCTAGACTTTGCAAAAAATTCTTCATCAATACCTACTGAGGGTTAAAAATATCCAGAGGGACCACTTCTTTTTCTTCAATGGCTTTTAGCCACTTGAGAATTTCGGCTACGGCTTCATATGTTTCCTCTGGTATATAATCGCTGATCTTTCCTTTTTCGAACAGAGTGCGTGCAAGATTGACGTTGCGCATAATGGGAATGCCATGTTCCATTGCGATGCTAATCATGCGGTCTGCAACGGGGCCCTGTCCCATAGTTACAATGCGAGGAGCTGGCTCTGTTTCTGAAAGGTATTCGATGGCAACTGCAATGTGGGTTGGGTTTGTGATCAGAGCTTTTGCGCGTTTAACGGATGCGGGACCTTCTTGGTAGGCGATTTCTTGCGCTGTTTGTCTTCTTTTGCTTTTAATGTGAGGATCCCCTTCGGTATCTTTAAACTCTTGCTTTACTTCGAATTTTTCCATTTTCATCTCTTTGGCAAAGTTTTTCTTTTGGAAGATAAGATCGAAAATGGCAACAGCAAGAAAAAAAATACCGACGCGAATCACGACTTTAATAAGAAAATTACCAAATACTTCTGTAGACGCTAAAACAGAAAGAGCGGCTGTCGAAATAATATCGGGGACACTGTCGGAGACAACGGTATAAATTAAGACGACGGCTCCAATGATTTTAAATAGAGATTTTAAAAGCTCGAAAAGAGTTTTGAGTTTGAACATATTTTTTATGTTCGTTACAGGATTTAAACGTTTTAAATCGAGCTTCATGGCTTCTGTAGAAAAAACGGGACCTATGATCAAAAAGTTACATAGAACGCCAACACAGGCTGTAAGAATAAGAAGGGGAAAGCTTGTATTGAAAATGGTTGTAATCGCAGCTTCTATAAATCCTCCAGCGCGTGTTTGTAGATCTAGATTTGTTGGGATCGCTCGGAAGGTTGAAATCATATAATCTGTCAGCTGTTTAAAGATCACATGAGAGAGGATGATCATGCCACCGATAGATATAATAAACGTAAAGGCAGAAGGGAAATCTTGAGATTTGGCGACTTGACCTTTTTTACGCGCATCGCGCAGTTTTTTTGGGGTCGCCTTTTCTGTTTTTTCAGCCATGAGGCAAAATCAATTTTTTAAGGGTTATGGAAGAAGAGGATAACATCGCCATCTTGTACAATGTATTCCTTTCCTTCGGACCGCGCTTTACCAACTTCTCTGGCTCCAGCTCTTCCCTCGTGATCGATAAAGTCTTTAAAGGCGACCACTTCTGCCCGAATAAATCCTCGCTCTATATCGGTGTGGATTTTTCCGGCAGCTTCTTGTGCTGTTTGTCCTTTATGAATTGTCCATGCGCGCGTTTCCACTTCTCCTGTTGTCATATAGGTGATTAGACCTAATGTGTCAAATGCTGTCTTAATTAGGCGATTGAGACCTGTATCTTCTAGTCCCATTTCCTGTAAAAAAGCCTTGGCATCTTGAGGATCTAGGGTGGAAAGTTCGTGTTCTAGTTGTGCTGAGAGGCAAATGACAGGGCTTCCCTCTTTTTTTGCATAAGAGCGCACCATCTGCACGTATTCATTATCCATTGAGGGCAACGCGGACTCTGATACATTGGCCACATAGATGACTTTTTTATCCGTTAGGAAGGGGTAGGCTGCAAGTTCTAATCTTTCTTCAGGGGTTAGCTCGAGCGTGCGTAGAGGCTGGTTTGTGTTTAAGTGAGCCGCTGCTTGTTTTAGCACTCCTAAGAGGGTTTCGAATTCTTTTTTTCCTTTCGCCTGTTTTTCTACTTTTTTTAAAATATTATCTATCATTTGCAGATCGGAAAGGATGAGTTCTAAATGGATAACCTCAATATCGGCAATAGGATCAATTTTTCCGGCTACGTGCACGATATTTTCATCTTCAAAACAGCGCACCATTAAAATAATGGCATCTGTTTCGCGAATATTAGCTAGAAATTTATTTCCAAGACCCTCCCCTTCCGAAGCACCCCGTACAAGACCTGCAATATCGACAAAAGTAACGGTTGCCGGTACGATTTTTTTGCTATTAGAAATGAGGGATAGGGCCTCTAATCTTGGATCTGGTACCTCTACGATACCGACATTTGGATCGATTGTGCAAAAGGGGTAGTTAGCTGCTGGAGCCGATTTTCGTGTGAGTGCATTAAATAATGTTGATTTTCCGACATTCGGTAGTCCAACAATGCCGCAAGATAGTCCTGCCATATGACTCCCAATTTATAGTTGTAATCGATGAAGTATAGCAAAAGAGGGTGTATTATACTACTCACTCTTGTTACGCGAAAAAAGAGAAGAGAGCAAAAGGCTTGTATCTGGCTGATAGAGACATGTCGATGACCAAGTCCTGCGGCATTGTCCCCCGCTTGTCCCCTTGAGACGCAGGGACAAAGCAAAATCGAAGCGCGCGTAGCAAGCGATCCGAAATGGTATAAATACGGTATCTACCATTTTTCTCTGACGGTTGATGAGTTATACCAAACGCGGAAAATAAATTCATATTTGAGCGAGTCAAAGCGGCTAAAATCGACGAATGCAAGTGGCATTAGACCTCTTTCGAAACTTGCTTTGTTTGAAAAAACACAGTTTTAGCAAATAAATGAAGTTTCGAAAGAGGTCTATTGTATTGATTTAATACTATGCCACTTGCATTCGTTGATTTGTCGGCAGCTTTCACACTGCTCAAATATGAATTTATTTTCTGCGTTTGGTATTAACCTGAACTTTGGGTTTTTTAGGCCCGTGGACCGCGTCAAAGCCCTATTTTTC
>CAMFJP010000121.1 GCA_945957075.1 uncultured Chlamydiae bacterium | reverse complement strand
GATTCTTTTGGTTTCTGGCGTGTATAAGACAGGTTTAATCAGTGTGTTGATAGGGGCATTGAGATCGGCACCTGTCGCATAGACTTGTAGGATGTCTTTGTATAGCAAAACACCGATGATGTTATCGACGCTTTCTTTGTATACGGGGATGCGGCTGTATCCCTCGGATACAAATCGTGTTGCGGCTTCTGCAACTGTTATATCTGCAGAAAGGCTAAACATGTCAATGCGGGGAACCATGACTTCTTTAGCGAGCTTGTCTTTAAAGGAAACAACAGAGAGCAGGAGTTTTGAGTCTTGGGGTTGTCCTTCAGAGAGCGCTTCTAAAACCTGTTCATGCACAGGACCGTGTTTAGAGCGTCTTGCAAAGAAAAAGTAGGCGAGAGAGCCTATAGCTGCGCCTAAAAGGAACGTAAATAAATATATTAAGGGCAAAGGTATTGCAGCCATTGGTTTTCATCTAGTTTTTTTAGACACAGGCGCTCTTTTTTGCGCATGCGCGTGCGTTCCTTCTGAGAGATATCATCATATCCTAAAAGATGCAATAGTCCATGAATTACATACAGTATTGTTTCTCGATGCGGGCAGAGGCCTTTTGATTTTGCATAATCTTGAGCGACCTCTGGGCACACAAAAACACTACCTAAGATCTCTTGGTCCATGGGGAAAGATATGCAATCTGTTGGGGTTGGGTCGTTGAAATACGTTTTATGCAGTTTAGATATAGCGGGCTTGCTAACAAAATGAATGTCTACTTGCGCGCAGGTAGTTTTAAGCACATCCTCTAAAATAAACCGAACGATCTTTTTTAGGGGATGTACTGGTATTTTTAATACTTTTTGACGATTGATAATGCAAATATGCACTTTAAGGGAGAACTGGAGTCTTAGGAAGTCCGGTTACGCGCTTGTTTTCGCCGTCTTTCCATCTTCCGAGTTCGCGTAGAACGTCTACACGCTCAAAACGCTTTAATACATTGCGCTTTTTTGCTGATTTGCTTGATCTTCCATAACTACGATGTCTAGACATGAGTAAACCTATTTGATTTTTGGAATAAAGGCGGAGGAGGCCGCGGCGCCGGAAAGGGCGTTTTCATGGAATTTGTACCCAGAAGGTAAATTATCTTTAAGAGAGCCTGTTTTAGGAGACGGGGCTCTGCGTCTGCGAGGGCTTTTTGCCCTTCTTTCTGCTTGTTTGCTAATGCGCACCATAGGTAATACTCTCCGAGATGAATATTTTCCCTTAAGTCTATAATCTTGTACCTTAAAGGACAATGAAAAATCAAAATCTTGAAAAAAACATAGGCTGGGTGTATGATACACCTCACCCATTTTATGGGGTATTAGCTCAGTTGGTTAGAGCGCCACGTTGACATCGTGGAGGTCAGCTGTTCGAGTCAGCTATATCCCAAGCCTACGTAGGATTCGTAATATGCAAAAAGTCGCGGCTGTTCTTACAGCTGCAGCTGTCCTTGATCTGTTCCCCGATGTCCTTTTAGTTGAAGGCGGGGGTAGCGCGTATAATTTTTACTACGATTTTGTTTTCCCTTTTCATTTCGAGTCGCATCATTTAACTCTTGTTGAGGAAAGAGTACGCTCTTTTTTAAAGAAAAAGATTAACACAAAAACGTTAGAGATGATCCCATCTAATGCAGCCGAGTTTTTGCTGCATTTAGGGCAGCCTTTGCGTGCTGACATTGCTAAGGAGTGTACAGCGCCTTTGCTTGAGCTTGTTCAAATAGGGCAATTTGTTGATATATGCCCACTTCCTCATCAAATAGAGATAGGCGCGATTGCTTTGAGAGCGGTTGTAGATTTTGGTGGAGAGAAACAGCGCATAGAGGGGGTAGCTGCTGTTGATAAGGAGGGGTTGAAAAATCTGATTAAGCAGCTTCAATCCTATGAAAAAGAAAATCATATTGCCATAGGAAGCAGAGAAAAACTTTTTGAGCTTGTAGAGGGGGAGGGGTGTGTTTGGTATCCTCGGGGACAGAAATTAAGGCAGCAGCTTGTGGATTTATGGGAAGAAGAACATAGGGATATTGCGCGTGTAGTCAGGGGGTTTTCAGATGCGCCGCCTCTACCTCTTTTAAAAAAAATCCCGTGTATTGCTGAGTGGGTTTTGGAAAGTAATAGCGGGGAAATAGAGGGCCTATTAAACCCTAAATGGAGCACCTCTGATCGAGTGTACATACGATGCTCAAAGGATAAAGCTCTCAGCGAGAGTATTTCTTCCTTGCAATTCATGGCTAAAATATCTAAAATCCTCCATTTTGAGACGAGCTTTGTGGTCCCTCCTTCTTATGGGCGGGATGAGGGCACATCGCTACTTGTGCGCGCTTTAAACGAATGTGGAAGCGTGTACAGTGAAAATGGTGAGGGCACAGGTGTTGTGATGCGCACTTTCGACCGCTTGGGAAGAGCGTGGACTTTAGCATCGCTGCGTGTCATAATGAAGCCCAAAGAGAATGAGGTCTTTTTCATTAGATCGAGTTTTGGCTCTCTTGAGCGAGTGATTGCTTTATTACTGGAAATGCAACAGGAAGTACAACTTTGAGAATTAACAGAGAAATCCGCGTGCCGAGAGTGCGCGTGATTGATAAAGACGGCGCCCAGCTTGGGGTTTTATTAACCTCAGAGGCGATTATGCGTGCAGAAATGGCGGGTCTAGATCTTGTAGAGGTCTCAGCTTCTGCCGATCCTCCTGTATGCAAGATTATCGATTATGGTAAGTTTCGCTATCAGCTAACGAAAAAAGAGAAAGAGAGTAAGAAATCTCAGCATCAGGTAAAGGTTAAAGAGGTTAAACTAAAACCCAATACCGACGACCACGATCTTCAAGTGAAGATGCGCCATGCACGCGAGTTTATTGAAAAGGGAAATAAAGTGCGCATTACGTGCACTTTTAGAGGCCGAGAGATGCAGCATCCAGAATTTGGAGAGAGGGTTGTGCGTACCTTTTGCGAGGGTCTTGCGGATATCGCTACTGAAGAGGCGCCTGCTAAACTTATGGGACGCAGCTTGTCTACTGTGCTTGCCCCCGGAGCTAAAAAGAAAAAATAGGAAGTATAAATTATGCCAAAGATGAAAACATGTAAGGCGGTAAAAGCGCGTTTTAAAGTTACAGGAACTGGGAAACTTGTCCGTCAGCGTCCTGGCGCTCGCCATATTTTGACGAAAAAGTCCTCTAAACGCAAAAGACAGCTCAAAAAAGAGGCTCTTGTTGATAAGGGGCAAACACGCATGTATGCTCACATGATGGGTGTGGCGTAATAAGAACCTCGAAATTGAGGTTAATAATTATATTTGGAGAGATAACTCATGGTTAGAGTAACAAATGCTGTTGCAGCAAACAGAAAAAGAAAAAGGCTGCTGAAGTTAGCGAAGGGA
>CAMFJP010000120.1 GCA_945957075.1 uncultured Chlamydiae bacterium | reverse complement strand
GCTCTCTATCCTACAGGCGAGAGTATCGAAAAAATGCAAGCGAATTTCTTTAGTTCAGACACAACGCCTGTGATGAGTTACCCCTCGAATGGGTACGGGCTTTTTGATATGGCAGGAAATGTGTACGAATGGTGCTTAGATTGGTATGGATATCACTACTATGAGGTCTCTTTTCAAGAACCTCGTAATCCAAAAGGCCCTTTGCAGGGTGTATATAGAGTTCTGAGAGGGGGGTGTTGGAAAAGCTTAAAAGATGACATGCGCTGTGCGCATAGACACCGTAACAATCCAGGAACTGTTAACAGCACCTATGGCTTTCGTTGCGCTGCTGAGGTGTGTTCCTAATGAAACTTTTGCTATCAAGACCGCGTGGATTTTGTGCCGGTGTTGAAAGAGCGATTCAGATCGTTGAAAAAGCGCTGGAGCTTTTCCCTCACCCTATTTATGTTAAGCACCATATCGTCCATAATGCGCATGTTGTGCAGAAGCTAAAAGACAAAGGGGCAATTTTTGTAGAAGAGATTGCAGACGTACCCAAAGGCTCTCGGATTATTTATTCTGCTCATGGGGTATCTCCAGCAGTCCGGGCCGAGGCAAAAGATCGCGGTCTTATCGAAATCGATGCTACGTGCGGTCTTGTAACAAAAGTGCATTCGGCTGTCAGACGCTTTGCGCAAAAAGGGTATAAAATTATTTTGATTGGGCATAAAAATCATGTGGAAATGATTGGAACACAGGGAGAGGCCCCTGATGTGACAACAATTGTAGAGTCTCTCGAAGATGTCCATGCCCTTACATATCTACAAGACGATAAACTGTTTTATGCAACACAAACCACATTAAGTATCGATGATGTCTCTTTGATTTCTGAGGCGTTAACTAAAAGGTATCCCCAGATAGAAACTCTTCCTACTTCCTCGATTTGTTATGCCACAACCAATCGACAAATGGCTCTGCGCTCGTTTGCAGGATCTGTAGATCTTGTTTTAGTTGTGGGGGATCCTACAAGCTCCAATTCTAATCGGCTGAGAGAAGTCGCCAGTGCGTTTGCAATTCCCGCATACCTTATCCATGACGTAGAAGAGATCCAAGTGTCTTGGTTAGAGGGTGTGGATACGCTTGGGCTTACAGCTGGTGCCTCTACCCCAGAAGATGTGGTGCAGCGTTGTGTTCAAGGCTTGAGAGCCCTTGGCGTTTCTGAGGTTGAAGAATGTGTATATACAGAGGAAGATATTGTATTCCAGCTTCCAAGGTCTCTTCTTTAAGTAGGAATATTTGTGCGTTGGGTTATATTTCACATTGTTATTGTTTTTTTTCTGATCCTTGACCTTTTTTTTCTTCAGGGGAAAGACACGCCCCTTAAAAGAGCAAAAAAGGCGCTCATCTGGAGTCTATTTTGGATCGTTTCTGCTCTTGCTTTTGGCTTGTTTATCTATCTAACTAAGGGGCAAGAGAGTGCTTTGGAATTTATCACAGCCTATGCCGTGGAAAAGTCCCTTAGTGTTGATAATCTATTTGTTTTTTTTGTGATTTTTCAATCTTTTCGGGTTCCTCAGGAAAAGCAAAAGACGATTTTATATATTGGCTTTATTAGTGCGATGATCATGCGCCTGATTCTTATTATAACAGGCTACGCTCTAGTTGAGCAGTATGGATGGGTGCTTTATGCTCTAGGAGGGTTTCTTGTGTTTACAGGTATTCGCCTTTTTATTTCTAGAGGGAAGGTGTTTGATTGGCACATGCTCCCTTGGGCTGCATGGATTAAAAAAAAATATATAAATAAAGGCATGTTTGCTGTTTTTCTATTAATAGAAAGTAGCGATGTGCTCTTTGCTTTGGATTCTATTCCCGCTGTATTTTCCATTACGACCGATCTTTATATAGCCTATACTTCTAATGTTTTTGCTATTTTGGGACTTCGTGCTTTATACATTCTTCTTAGTTCTTATTTGGATCGTTTGCGTTATCTAAAACCAGGCCTTGCCCTTGTTCTTATTTTTATCGGCACCAAAAAGCTAATTAGCCCTATATATAGCCTGTCCACAGGTGTTTCTTTAATTATTGTGTTTTTTATTTTTATTTTGTCTTGGTTTGTCTCAAGCAAAAAACACAACTTGTCTTAGTCTTTGATTTGAAGCATGTTATAAAACAGGTGTTTTTTAATTTTGTTATTGTTATAATTTTATGTAAATTAACATTTTATTTTAAAAATAGGTAGTTTATGTATTATCCGGTTATGCATGGAGCACCGCAACCGTTGTATCGTCACGGTGCGTTTCAACAGCAGCAAGATCCTCGATTTGGTCGAGTCTTTCAACATTATGCCCCTCAGCCACATTATGGAGCACCGCAACACTTCCAAGCCGCTCAGCATCAGCAAGGTGTGAGGCCGCAACAGTTCCAAGCTCCTCGTCAGCCCCAATATCCAGCGCCACGTCCGGCGCCAGCCCCTCAGCCTGCGCTCCACCATACCCGCAGACAGCCGCAATACGCTAAAACCTCACTCGACGCTCACCGTAATCCCGACTTGAAACTTCATAGACCTGATGCACCTGACTTAAGTCTACGTGAAGTCTATAATCTGATAGCCCAAAGAAGGATGCCGGAGGAGGTTGATGGTGATTTTGAATTCTCTTGGATTTATTGGTTATTTCCAAGTTTAAGAACAAGCAACATGCAAAGCCATGTCCCGGCGAGCACACAGCAAGAGATTAGTTGGATGCGCCAAGATCGTCAGAGTATGGATAGTTTTAATAAGGTATTTGTAGCTACTCTGGGTCTTTTTGGGCTGCGTGAACAGATTGATTGTGCAGGGCACCCTGTCATAGTTCCATTTGATAAGATGTGGTGGGGAACATATTCTTGTTTTGATGCTGCATTTTCCCGAATTATAGACTCTTTGCAGACGCTTGGATATCCAGAAAGAGCTCAGGCGCTTGCGCGCTGTTTAGTGCAGCTCTACAATAATGGTAAGATCAGGCGTCAAGCGGTCGATCAGAATCACCTTGCCATTTGGCAGAGGTGTGCGGGTATCCACCCTGTGCAAGGACAAGAAAGAAGGCCTCAATATGCCCATCCAGCTCCTCAAAAAAGAGGATTTATGGGTTTTATGCGTAGTATATTTAGTTCAGAAAAGAAAGTTCCAGCCCGACCTGAATATGCCCATCCAGCTCCTTTGCATTTTGCAGTACAAAATCCATCTGATTTGTATGCAAATGATGTTAATCGGTTTATGTGCAATAAAGGAAGACAGTCTATGTCTTTGCAGAATCTTTGGCAGGCCTGTTATGACTTGAAGCCAAACGAGACGGGAGCCGGTACCTTTTTAGAAACTTGCCATGACTATATTCAATGGATGTTCCCGAATTCTCGTCTTAGTGGGTACGCTCCGCATGTGCCCGCAGTTCCTGTT
>CAMFJP010000119.1 GCA_945957075.1 uncultured Chlamydiae bacterium | reverse complement strand
TTTTTTTTATATTCATGTTACGCGGCAGAGCCTGCGGCTGCGTAACATGAGTGAGGTAAGTCTTCTTTATCTATCCTGTCCATCCTGCCATCCTCTTATTTTCATCCCATCTTTTAGGTTGCCAGTTTGTTTACCCACATCATAATAATGCCCATCTGTTACTCCTTAAGAGGGTGTCATAGATCGTCTCTCCTCATGATTTGACCAGAAGAGATTGCCTAAATTTTGAATTTACGGATAGATTCGATTAAGGGGAAAGAGAGGGGAAGGGGGTTGATTTTTCGATGGCGGAGCGCCAATCTTCGATTGTTTTGGCAAAGGGGGGAAGGCAGTCTGCGATGGTTTGTGCTTTGAGTTCGAATAGGGGGAAATAGGTAAATAGTGCTAATTGGTTTTTGCGCGCACAGTAGCCAAGGGTGCCGATACGTGGAAAGTTAGCATTGGCTTTAAGGGCCTCTTTAAAGACGCGCTCTTTAAATGCCCCCGGGGGCACTTCACAAATGGGGCCTAGAACGACAAGGCTTTGTTTGTTTTCATCTGGTGTTAGGATAATGTGAACGGTATCATGCATGCGCAACTGGCAGATTCTATTTCTATCAGGATAGAGGGAGGTGCCAAGAAGAGCTCCTAAAGCTTCTAAGAATTCTTCAAACCTGTCCATTTTGATCCTTTTCTTCTTTTTCTGAAGGCTCTTTTTCCGCTTCTTCTTCCAATTGATCTTCTAATTCCTCTAGTGCTTCCATAAAGGAGAGTAGGACTTCTTGTCTGTGCTGGTCTGAGCGAAAGAGTTTGGGAGCGATTTGCCTTACGGCATCGCGCATTTGTGTGTAGACGATAATTTGGCCAAGGAGCGTCCTTGAAATTCCAAGTTGAATGGCGAGTTGTAGAACTTTGTCGACGGAAGGGTATCTGTCTTGTAAGTAGGCCATGAATAGTTTAGCTAGAACTTCGAAGTGGAGTTTAATCGAAGGAGGAAGCTCCGAGCGTTGGAAGGATTGGTGGATGAGGCGCATGCGGGATTTAAAGAAACGAAAGACACCTAAAATAGCCTGCATCGATCTTGTATCGCTCATGAGTCTGTGCAGTTCTGCATGCGATATTGAGGGACCTTTTGAGCGCAGGTCACTTCCAAGAGCATGCAAAAGAAAGTCGATTAGGGTGTGCATTTTTTCAAAATCGTAATTCGAAGAGAGCTCTTCAAATAGGGTGGGGGCGTCTCTGGGGTTGCCTGTGATGTCGCGGTAGATGTTGCGTAGTGATGCTGGGGTCCCAAGGCCTTTGTCTGCGTATTCTCTGGCCTCTTTGCCCATGTTACGCCCAGCGCGTACGCCTCTGCCATCGCGTTCACTAAGTAGAAGTTTTGCTTGTTTGAGTTTTTCTGCAAGATCGCCACGTGAGGTTTCAATAAGAAAGTCTAGAGCTTCATCGGCAAGAGAGCCATCTGCATAGGCGTCTAGAACTTTTTGGAGGGTGTCTTCTAAAGAATCTTCTTTTTTTATTCGAGCTTTTAAAAGAAGTAGGGTATTTGCTTGTAGTTCGTGATTGCGTTCTTCAAAAAATTCGGCAATTTCTGTGTATTCTTCGATTTCAACAATGTGTTTTTCAGGTTCTGTTTTTGTTGTTTCTTCTTCTTTTGGTTTGCCTGGGGTTTTTCTTGTTCTTGTGGCAAGGTCTTGAAAATTTCTTGTCATGCGTGCTGTCGCAACGGGATTGAATGCCTCGTCTTGCCAAGCATCAAGAGCTTCTTTTGAGGCCTCTTGTTGGATTTCAGTTCTTAGGGCGCTGCTTTCTGCGAGCTTTTGTGCTTTGGTGACATCAGATTGGATGGGTGCAATAGGTTCTCGTTCTGTCATAGTCCCTTATATTTGCACTCTGCCCAGCGGTTGGATGCGAATCTCTGGGACGATTTCTTGGTAGGATACAACGGCCATATCTGGGTACTCTCCTTCGATGAGCTTGCGCACAAAGCGGCGTACGTCGATGGCTGTAATCAAAACGGGGGGTTGTCCACCAACAGGGGTGGGAACGATTGTAGAGCGCATGGCTTGTAAAATTAGTTGAACGGAATCTGGGTCGAGAGCCAAATAGGAACCAGCAGAGGTTTGTTTGATCGCCCCACGCACCATATCTTCGATTTCGGGATCGAGTAGATAAACAGATAGGATTGATTGTCCTTGAGAGTATTTGTAGCTAATATATCGTTTTAGGGAAGATCTAACATATTCTGTAAGGAGCACTGTGTCTTTTTCTGTTTGAGCCCATTCAGAAAGTGCTTCTAAGATAGTTCTTAGGTCTTTAATCGAGATTTGTTCTTGTACAAGGCGTTTGAAAATTTCTGTTAGTTTTTGCAAAGGGACAAGGCGTGTGACTTCTTTGACAAGGTCTGGAAAGGATTTTTCAATAAATTCTAAAATTCCGCGTACCTCTTGAATACCGATGAAGTCGCTGGCGTGTTGTTTATAAAAATAGGAAAGATGGAGGATCATAACCTCTAAAGGCTTCCAAAATTTAATACCGGCTTTTTTTAGGATTTCTTGATAGGAAGCATCGACCCATACAGAGGGTTGTCCTAGTGAGTTTTTAGATGAGGTGCAGGGGATATTATAGTGGCGCAGGTGCTCTGGTGTTTCGCTTGTGAGCAAAGCGCCTTCTACAATACGGCCCCGTACAATGGGGACTTCGTTGAGTAAAATAGAGTATTCGTCGGTCTCTAGTATGGGGGAGTCTGTGCGTACGTGAACGCCTGGAAAACGGACACCAAGATCTTGGTAGAGGGCATGGCGCATTTTAGGGATCATCTCTTCGACAAAGGTCATGCCTTGACGGTCTTTGCGTATAATCGTAGATAGCAGTTTACCAACTTCCAAAATTACAGGAAGGGTAAGGGCGTAGTCCTCGGGAGCGCCTCTAATCACCATGTGTCCTTCGACCTCTGTAGATTGTGCTGCGGAGGTGATGCCGGATGCTGTTTTAGCGGCTGTCTTTTTAGCTTTGCGCACTCCAAAAATACCTAGAGTGATTAGGGAACAGCCCAAGATAACAAAGGTGATCGAGGGAAAGCCTTTGACCCAGGCCATACCAAAAAGGACGGTTCCTGCAAGGATAAGAGCTTTTGGTTGACTCAGGAGTTGGGAGGAAATTTCTCTTCCAAGGTTTGCATCTTTTTTTTCGCTAGACACACGGGTAGTAACGATACCAGCTGTCATGGAAATAAGAAGAGAGGGGATTTGGGTAACAAGCCCTTCACCAATAGAGAGAAGGGAGTAGACCTGGGCAGCTTTTAAAGCTGTCATTCCCTTCATTGCCATTCCTATAATCAATCCTCCAATGATGTTGATCACTGCAATGACAATACCTGCAATGACATCCCCCTTTACGAATTTCATGGCGCCATCCATAGCCTGTCTCTTATAC
>CAMFJP010000118.1 GCA_945957075.1 uncultured Chlamydiae bacterium | reverse complement strand
GTAGTGCCACTGGAATATGAAAAAACGGTGCCGGGCGGGTTTTGCAATGGACTCTGTAGCGCATAGCGGCCCGCGGCGTAAGACCAGAACAACATTTCGGTGGCATCAGAAGGTTTGCCGTAGTTTTCTTCAAATTTGAGCCCACTGCCCATATGCAGTAGATCATTGATCGTTATGTTTTTTCTGGAGTCGTTTTGCCATTCTTCTAGGGGTGCTGCTTGGTTTACATTCAGTCTGCCTTGTTGTACCATTATGCCAATGAGGGCATTGGTGACGCTTTTGGTCATAGACCAACCTATCTGCGGGGTTTGCGCTGTAAAACCTTCGGCATACCTTTCGTAGACCAATTTGCCATTTTTGAGGATAAGAACCGCCCTCGTCTTGAGTTTATGTGTGGTATCGCCAGTAAATACTTTTTCCATGACTTTGCACAATTGGGTAGAATCAAAATATTGTGAGATCGCCGCCCTTTCAAAGGTATGCTTTACCGATGCTCTCTTATACAAGAATCTGCGTTTCATCAGAGTATCCTCAGGTGTGCCGTTCAGCAGTGTACATCCAAAACCTTCTCTATAGATGGCTGTCGTGTGAGCCATGCCGTAAATGCTGGAGGAGACACTCTGCTTGATTTCGTCTATGGTAACATCTGCATAGGGTACAGCATACAAGTCATTGCTTTTGATGTCTTCTAGGCTTCTTCCTGAGACAAAATGGCAGGAGCAGCTTACTTTGGAGGCATAAGAAGAAGCAATATTGGCATATTGCAATCCCACATAAAAGCCTAGTCCACAGAGGATAAAGCCTATCGGTAACAAGATGTATGTAAGTGTTTTTCTTTTCAAGATTTTGGGAGTTTAGAACTGTTAAATTAACCAGAACCTGGGATAAGCAAAAATATAAATTGCCAATATCTTTTTGTTTATGAATATTTTAATTTAACTGCATCTGTTCAAATACATTTTCAGTATGCATCATTCTTCCCACGCACAATACCCGCTCAAAAACTCTCGTTTTTGCCGTCACACGCAGAAAGAACTAAGGCTCATAACGAATTCCTTATCCAGAGTTAAGGTTAAATTATAAATTTATTTGATAGGAAATGACAAATTTGTAATCCTCTAATTCTTTGTCGGTAAAAAAAAGAGCTCTTTAACAAGAGCCCTTCGTAGATATTGTTCTGGAAGTGGTTGATTACCAAACGACCGTACCTTGTCTCAAATCACACAATATCACATCTTCTCCTTGCGCTGCCGAGAGTTCGTAAGTATATTTTTTATTGTTTTTGATCACCTCTATCACATAGTAGGGGCTTCCTGAAAAGTCATCAATGGCTGTAACATTGTCAAATTGTACGTTTCCATCCAAATGCTTAACGATCATGTCTTTATAACCCGCAGGCAATTGGTGCGTTGTGATTTCCCTGTCAATTTCTACACAATCTCCGTTACTGGCGTAGTAGACACTTATCTTTTTGCCACTTTCAAAGTATATCGCGGTGTAGTTATTGTCGTTTTTCTGCCAAGTCACCTCTTGAGCCCCAGGGAATTGGTAATGAAACCTAAAGGCTACGTTTTGAGGAATATTGTTTTCTACCACTAATTTTTCTGCGGATGCAGCCATGCTCATAAACAATGCGAAAGCGATTACTATATTTTTCATAACCTAAAAATTTATGTGTTAATGATATCGCCTTTTGAGGGGCGTTTAATTTTATTTGATACAAACTTAAGCGTGGAATTTGTACTGAATTAGGATGAAATCTGAAGAGATTTTGGAGTTTTTAGAAGCAAGACTTTAGACGTTAGAGGAAAGACTTTGCTGCCCCTATAGCGCAAGGGTCCCCTTGTGCTCTCTCAATACCCTGCTGTTTGAACATGTTGAGCGAAGCGCATGTCGAACTAAACTATAAATGTGAGGAATGACTGTTGTAAATCAAAATCAATTTGTGCAAATCAGTGGAAACTCTAAAGATAGTTGAGTTCACCTATAACTTCTGAGAAAATCCTATCTTGTGGACACAAATATTGTTTTGTTTTAATTCATGCTGTAGTAGCCGCTGCCGCGGGGGCCTACTTTTTCCTTGATGGAAAAGTAGCAAAAAATCAAGGCTGCCAATCAAACCTGTCGGTGGGCTCTTCCCCGCATAGGCCGTTAATCCTCCGATGACTCGGGCTTCGTGCCTCGCCCTCAGACAGGAGGATTCTCTGGCCTCCAAACGCAGCCCCCTCGACGTTTGATTGAATGCCCTGCGGAGCCAACCTGCTGTTTGATCCCCACTATACTATCCTTAGAATCAGGCCTAACTTGTCCCGACCTTTCGGGAGCCGCTCTAAGGATTTTTCAATGACTTGAGGTTGTATCTCGGATTCTTTGCAAATACCCCCATAGCGCAAGGGTTTCCTTGTGCTCTCCAGATATACAGCGTCCGCTGCTTATCATACTGTTTCTTTTTCGGCTAAAGCCAATTTGATTGTTTATTTTTGGTTCATCCCGATGCACCCTATAGCGCGGGTCCCCTTGTGCTCTCTCAATACTTGCAGCGTCCGTTGCTTCTATATTCCCCACTATGCCCCTGCTGTTCGTACATGTTAGCGAAGCGCATGTCGAACCTAAAGATAATTGAGAGTCTCCAGACTCGGATTCTTGCCAATGGTTAAACTATACTTCTTCGGCTAAAGCCAATTTGATTGTTTATTTTTGGTCCGTGTTGAAACCCGTGGCAATTCAAGCCTCTGCATAGCAGTTTTAACCAAGGATTCCTCATTCAAAACTTGTAATTCCAGCACGGCTGGGTAAGTTTTAGGTTTTATAATCCTGTAAATGAATCATTTAAAAAGAATTCTTTTTGCTTCAATTAAAACTCTTTTTGCCCTGATATGAATTGTTTTTCAGAAAAAGGGTATACCTTTTTCTGAAACCTTTATACCTTTTTTCTAAAAGGTATACCTTTTGGTGTAATCTGTATACTTTTTTCGAAAAAGGTATACCTTTTGGGGGAATATGTATACCTTTTTCTACGATCTGTATACTTTTTTAAAAAAGGTATACCTTTTTAGGAAATCCGTATACCTTTTTCGGAAAAGGGTATACCTTTTTGAGAATCGGTATACCTTTTCTTGTAATCGGTATACTTTTTTTTGAAAAGGTATACCTTTTGGAGATCTGGATACGGGTTGTTCCGATTTTCTCAGGAGTTTTTGCGTTGCTGTTCTCCCCATAGCGCAAGGGTTTCCTTATGCTCTTTATATGTGCAGCGTCCGCTACTTATCATGCTGTTTGCTTTTCGGCTAAAGCCTATTTGATTTTGTTCTTGGTCCAGGGGTTGAAACCCATGGCAATTCAGAAACCCATGGCAATTGATTTATACCATGGTTTTTGTCTTGCCTTGGAAAACTCTCCAAGGGGTTCGAAACCCTTGGAGAGTAGCGACAGCATTGGTTTGTATAATAACTCAACATTTATAATTCAAAACTTATAATTCCAGCGCAGCTGGAAGCTGGATCC
>CAMFJP010000117.1 GCA_945957075.1 uncultured Chlamydiae bacterium | reverse complement strand
AGCAGCTTTAAACCCAAATTTCGAGGTAATATGGAGACATATTGCCGAGAAATTTGGGTTTAAAGCTGCCAAAAAGCGCGGCGCTGCCAAACAAATGGAGTTACGCAAGATGTCTAATATCTCCTCTCTGCTCACAAGTCCTGCCCTTACTAAATTTATAGAGCTTGTTAAAACGTCACCCTCTTTGCTTATTGAAGAGCTTCCAGAGTCTGCAAAAGCAGCACTTATCGCGCTAATTGATACTTCTTTAAACTCCCTTGTTCTTGTAATTACATCGGGATCGGATCGTCTGCTCGATGATATCTCCTTTTTTACACAAACAGAACTTCTAGACATCCCAGAAGAGGGAGCTCTTCCTAACATTGATATTACAGGCAAACGCCTAGAGGTGCTCTACACCCTCTCTATTAAAAAAAGGGGGATTCTTTTTTGCCCTATCCACGCCCTTTTACAAAAAACTCTATCACCTGAAGAGCTGTTATCCTCATGTTTGCATCTGCGGCTGCAACAAGAGATAGACTTTACATTTTTCCAAGAAAAGCTTGTTTCCATAGGATATAAAAGAGTTGCGGTTGCAGCAGGCAAAGGAGAATATGCAGTACGCGGTGGGATTATTGATGTTTTCCCCTCTTCTGCACCCGCCCCATTTCGTATCGAGTTTCTAGGGGATGTTATCGAAACAATACGATCCTACGATCCCATCAGTCAAACATCCATTGAGCAAACAACAACATGTCTTATTACTCCGGCCTACGATATAACCACAACCTCCTCTCTTTGGGATTATCTTCCAAAAAATATATATATTGTCGTAGAGGACCTTTTGCATCTTGAAGACAAATTCATTGCTCTTAAGACGGTCTTACCAGAGCTTTCTTCTTTCGAAGACTTTTTGAAGGAAATTACAAAAAAACCACATCTTTTTTTTACAAAAAATCCAGTAGAAGCGCTATCCGATGTTGTCTTAGAAAAAAAACGGGGGCGCCCTTTTTATACAGGAAAAACCCCTTTGCAACCTCTTAGTTTTGAAATGGGCTCACTGCCTATACAAACACATAGATGGCACCACCCTTTTTCATCTATCGAAAATTTCTTCAAAGAGGGCGCCCTACACAGCCTTCACTCTTTCCCCTTAGATCTTTATTTTGTATGCGCAAGTGAGGCGGAAAAACAAGATTTATCAAGGCGGATTGCCGAAGAGAATATCGCACTTCCAGATAAGGTAACCTATATAGAAGGATATTTATCGGATGGGTTTGTTGTAGAGGATTGTTTGTGCACACTCTTTCCCATGACAGAAATCAACCATAGACGGCGCACACGCAGGCAAAAATGGCGAAGCTCGTACCACACATCGCAAGAGGCTTTTCATGAGCTGCAGTCCGGGGATTTTGCTGTACACTTTCAACATGGAATTTGTAAATACTTAGGAACAGAGAAAAAAACAAACCACCTAGGGGAAGAAAGTGAATTTCTCATCTTAGAATATGCAGAGGGTGGTACTCTCTATGTACCAGCCACGCAAGCGCACCTTGTAAGTCGATATATTGGGGTTCATGAAGAAACACCCAAACTCAATACACTTGGAAGTGGAAAATGGCTAAAAACAAGGGCTCTTGCTGAAAAATCAATTGCAGGATATGCCCAAGACCTTTTGCGCTTACAAGCCGAGCGCTCTTTGCGTGGAGGTTTTTCTTACCCCAAAGATTCCGAAGAGGTTCTTTTTTTCGAAGAAGATTTCCCTTTTGTTCCAACAGAAGACCAACTACTTGCGATTGAGGCTATAAAACAAGACATGATGTCAGAACAGGCAATGGATCGCCTAATTTGCGGAGATGTTGGCTATGGAAAAACCGAAGTAGCCATGCGTGCTGCCTTTAAAGCTGTGTGCGACGGAAAAAAACAGGTTGCCGTTCTTGTCCCCACAACTGTACTCGCACTTCAACACTATGAAACATTCAAAGAACGGATGGCCTCCTTCCAGGTCCACATTGCACACATCTCTCGCCTATCGACGCCAAAAGAGACAAAAGAAACGCTGAAAAAGCTTGCCTCTGGAGAAATCGATATCCTCATTGGCACCCATAGACTCATTAGCAAAGATGTCCAATTTAAAGACCTTGGTTTAATTATTGTAGATGAAGAGCAGCGTTTCGGAGTGCGAGCGAAAGAACATTTAAAAAGCAGAAAAATCGGTGTGGACGCTCTAACACTTTCTGCAACCCCAATTCCCCGCACGCTCTATATGTCATTAATCGGGATTCGTGAAATTTCTGTTATTAACACGCCCCCACAAGATAGACTTCCTATTAAAACAATTCTTGCAGAAAGAGATCGCAATCTCATAAAAAATGGGTTAATTCACGAATTTTCTCGAGATGGTCAGGTGTTTTTTATCCATAACCGCGTAGAAACACTTTCTCAAGTACAAGAAGAACTTGCGCAGCTTGTCCCAGAAGCACGTATTGTCACAGCACACGGACAAATGCATGCAGACGAAATTGATCACATCTTCCATCTCTTTAAAACAGGAGAAATTGATCTTCTTATCTCTACAACGATTGTAGAAAACGGTGTTGACATTCCAAACGCTAACACAATTTTTATCGATAGAGCTGATCAATTTGGCCTTGCCGAACTCTATCAAATACGAGGGCGTGTTGGACGGTGGAACAAACCAGCCTACGCCTATCTGCTAATATCGCCTGGTAAACGGCTCACAGAACCAAGTCAAAAAAGGCTAGAGGCTCTGATCTCCACCTCGGGCTATGGAGGAGGCATGAAAATCGCCTTAAAGGATTTAGAGATCCGCGGTTCTGGGGATATTTTAGGCGTCCAGCAATCGGGACAGGTATCGGCAATTGGGTTTCATCTCTACTGCAAGCTTCTTAAAAAGGCAACACTTGCTCTGCGCCATAAGGCGCCTCCAACCTTTGCCGAAACAAAAATAGAATGTGCTTATTCAGCAAGTCTTCCTGAAGACTATGTCAATGAAAGCAGTTTGCGCATGGAAATCTACCACAGGCTAGGAGATGCTACAGAAACCGCTCAAATCGATGATCTTATGAAAGAGCTCAAAGATCGCTTTGGCAAGCTCCCACTGCAAACTCTATGGCTTTGTCATATTGCCAGGCTACGCGTTTATGCGACGCTCCATGGTTTTTCTCTACTCCGTTTTGAAAAACTCACCTTTACAGCAGAAAAAGGGGGTAAACGACACCTTTTCCCCCTACCACGTACGCAAGACCCAGCTATTTGGGAATCGACTGTTATAGAATCTCTCAAACAGCTCTCCCCTCATAAAAAATAGAAAACAATTATACCTGTAGTATAATGCTGCCCGTATGGCTAGATATCCAGCAGATCTTACAGCTCTCATCGGGCATCTTAAACACCTCCCAGGTATTGGAGGGAAAACAGCAGAGCGCCTGGCCTTTCATCTACTAAGCTGGCCTTCCAAACAATTAGAAGAAATGGGAAAGATTCTATCCCGTATTCAATATAATATTGACAGTTGTCC
>CAMFJP010000116.1 GCA_945957075.1 uncultured Chlamydiae bacterium | reverse complement strand
GTCTAATGTCGTGTTTTTTATGCATTTTGGTATTACTTGGTTCCACTGCGGAACATGAGGTGCTAATTATATGAACAGGTTGATTGTTTTATCAGGTTGCTCTTCTAGCGGAAAATCTACTACTTTGTCTGCGTTGAAAAACAAAGGGTACACGGTTGTCCCTGAAGTTGGACGGGAAATAGTGAAAGAACAGTTGGCAGAAGGGGGCGGTATTACCCCATGGCAGAAGCCAAAAGAGTTTTGTGAATTGCTTATTTCTCGCTCTATCGAGGCTTTTTATGCGGCAAAAGCATTACCAGATGCTCAGGGCGAGGTCATTTTTTTTGATAGAAGCTTTTTAGAGGGCATAGCTTATTACCAATTGTTAAAAGTAAGCGATGCGCATAAGTATGATTTTCTTGTTCATGAGCTGAGATTTGATCCTCTTATTTTTATGGCCCCTCCTTGGGAAGAGCTATTTTGTCATGACAAAGAAAGGAAGCATTCTTTTAAAGAGGCCCTGGAGGAGTACGAGAGATTGGTGGAATTTTATCCGAGACAAGGGTATTCCATGCTCGAGCTGCCAAAAACGAGTGTTGATAAACGAATCGAATGGCTTCTTAAACAGGTGTTTGGTATTAACCGCCTTGGGCGGCTTTCCTTGCGGGGAGAGTAAGGGCATGCCATGTGTGGATGTTGGCTGTGCAGCGCTCTTGCGGTGTGGGGTGGGAGGCCCAGAGCTCTCTCCATCTGTCGACGATCCAGACTCCTGTGCGGGAGTTGTGGTGATCGACGCAAAACTTTTGTAACCATACGTGAGCAAGGGCGGCATCTTGAGGGCAATGTTTTGCTTTTCCGGCTTCATAGACAAGATGCATGCCGTATTTGTCGGCTTCAAATTCGTAGCTGCGGCCGCGATGAGATATAGCGCCTTGTGCGATGATGGCAATGAGTCTATCGGATAGAACGCGTAGGGATTCGCCAGCAACAAAGCCTAAGAAGAACTGGAGTACGCTTTCCATAACTTTAATTATAAGAATGAGGAGTAAAGAAAATTGTGCATTTCGTACTGCATGGTAGGCGGTTGCATGGGTCATTTCGTGGCTGAGTACTGAAGCGATTTTTTCTTCGAGTGTAAAGTGTCTATTTAGACCATATGTGGCCCCTTCTCTATCCATCGCTAGAATAAGGCCAAGGCTAATCGCGATCTTTCCACCTGGAAGGCACCATGCGTTATGATCTTTAGAATCAACGACTTTAAATTCGAAAGGAACCTTTTTTCTGGGGCTGTGCTCTGTAAGAATGCTTCCTACCTTTTCAACCATGGCCACATAATGACCAAATACTCTATCTGTTTTAGAGACGGTGCCTCCATGACTGTTACAGAGTACCGGGTACATAATTTTTCCTAAAAAGTTTTCGACAGACTTTGGAATCAGAATGAGCTGATAGTTTCCTGTCACTGGATTTTTAGAAATCGTCATGAGGTCTCCTTATTTTGCATACTTTTTAACAAAAAGACGAAACTAAATCAATATAAAAAATAAAAGAGAATAAAAATAAAAATAATGTAACAATGTAAATTATATGGAGGTGTTAATTATGAATCGATCTCAATGTCTTCTTAATAAAAATAGTCGCAAGTCTCTGCGAAAATCTGTACGTGCAGGTCGGAGGGCTCCAGCATCTGCAATCGATATGCTTCCCCCTGGAAGGCCGACTCAAGCTGTTAAGGATAAAGAACAAAAGCGATTTTCCGCTATAAAAAAATCTATTGGGGTTAAGGCAGGAAAATTACATGCCAAACGCTCTAAACGCACAACAACGGGGATAGAGCAGGATGAATCTCCCCCGAAGCATATTCATGTGGAGGGAGAGAGGTGGATTAAAACGTTGCAAAAACAAAGTAGCATGAATAGTCGACGTTTAATGAGTCAGCTTGCTAAAGCTTCCCCTAAAAGAGGATTTCAGAGAAAATCCAAGGGTCGTTGAGAAATAGACCTGCGGCGTTACCAAACAAATGGAGTTACGCAAGAGGTCTAATAGGAAGGAGCTGTTGTGCGTGTATGGGTTCTTGGTGCTGAGGGGTTAGTAGGTAGGGCGCTTGTGGCAGCACTCCGCTCTGCTAAGGTGGATTGTGTGGCAACTGGAAAGGCAGAATGCCCCATTACGAGTCAAGAGTCTGTTTTTTCTTATATGGAAAAACACAGGCCAACTCATATTGTGAATGCAGCAGCTTATACGGATGTCGATTGTGCAGAAAGCAATAAGGCTTTGGCCTTTGCTGTAAATGCAGAGGGGCCAGAGCTTCTGGGTCGGGTCGCTAAACAGGGTGGGGTCGCTCTTATGCATCTTTCTTCCGATTATGTCTTTGGCTTGGATTGTAAACAGCCTTGCAGAGAGGAAGAGAGGGGCTTGCCAAGTGGTGTTTATGCGACAAGTAAATGGGAAGGCGAGCTGCGTCTACGCAGTGTTTATGATAGTGCTTGCATTGTGCGGACCTCTTGGGTTTTTGGCTCTTCTGGAAAAAATTTCCTTTCTATATTGCCGAATTTACTAAAGACCCGGGAAGAGATTGAGGTGGATGCTGTACAGCAGGGACGCCCAACATATGTTAAGGATCTTGCTAGGGCTTTGATTTACCTTTTATCTGCACAAGGTACTTTTCATTTTGCTAATGAGGGGGTTTGTTCTCGTTATGTATTTGCACAGGCCCTTGCAGATGTCATGAAAAATCAGGGGGTTCATACTGCTCGTATTGTTCCCTCCTATCAAAATAAGGGGGCTGGGCGTCCTGTATATTCTGTTTTAGATACCGCTAAAATTGCAGGTGCTTTTGGCTGCCCTCCAAGGTTTTGGAAAGATACCCTAATTGAGATTGTTTTATGAAGATTGCACACGTTGCAGATTTGCATTTTTCCCATGCTAGTTACAGTCCTTTGCAGTTTTTGTCTAAGAGATGGCTTGGCAACTGCAATTTGATGTTTTCTAGAAAACGCACTTTTTGCGTGCAGCATATAGATCCTCTTCCGGATCTTTTTCGATCTCTTGGGGTCGATCTTGTGTTGATTACGGGGGATGTGTCTACAACCTCTTTAGATGAGGAGTTTGCGCTTTCTGCAGAGTTTGCAAACAAGTGTATAGCGCTTGGAATGAGCGTAAAGGCGCTTCCTGGTAATCATGACTGCTATACAAAGGCTTCCTGTAGAACCAAGCGTTTTTATGATTTTTTTGATCCTTGTTGGGGAGAGGGAAACTTAAAAGAGGAGCGTCTCTCTAGCATAGATCTTGGAGAAGCTTTGTTGATTGGGCTCGACACCTCGTGTGCAACCCATCTGGCATCTTCTCAGGGACGTTTTGATACAGCCTTAGAGCGTAGGCTGCGTGAGAGGCTCGGGTCTATTTCTTCTAAGGTGCCCGTTTTTCTTGCAAACCATTTTCCTTTTTTTGCGCAGAGTTGCTCTAGAAGAAATTTGGCCGGACGCGAGCTGCTACGACGTGTAATTGAAGAGCATCCCTGTATTCGTATGTACTTTCAGGGACATACGCATAGGCAC
>CAMFJP010000115.1 GCA_945957075.1 uncultured Chlamydiae bacterium | reverse complement strand
GAGCTGGGGTGTGATGTACGTATGGTTGGGCTTGGTGGTGAGCTGGGGTGTGATGTACGTATGGTTGGGCTTGGTGGTGAGCTGGGGTGTGATGGGGTTGTTTTGAAAAACCAAAAAATCTTTTTATAAGATCGAATAGGCCTGGTTTTTTTGGGGGTTGGGGTGGTGCTGTAGAATATTTAGGTTGATAATGGGAGGAATGAGGGGGTAGTGGTAGGTGTTGATGAAGGCCTTGTGCACTATAGTGTTGATTATAAGCTGGTTGGGAATAGTAGGGATGATAGGGTTGAGCGCTTGGTTGAAAATAAGGTTGATAATAAGACATGACTCACCTTTTTTTTTGTTTTTATAATTAACAATATTTTACGTTAATTAATAGTAAAAGTATACATAAACTTATGTTTATTATCTTTTTATGTACAAAAACAAACTAAAACCATTCTGTTTTAGTTTGTTAGTTTTTATTATTTTGAAGGGTCTTAAAAACGTGTAGTTAGAGTATGAGGGTGTGGATCATGCAAGGGGTCTGATGTAGCCCTGCTTGAGTTCGGAGTTGTAGACTATCCAAAGGCCGATTAGGATGGTGCCTGTAGATGCAAAAATCGACCATTGGATGGGTTCACCAAGAAATAGCCAGCCGGAGAGGGAGGCGAAAAAGGGGCTAAGTAGGCCCATAAAAGAGAGGAAGGTGGCTGTAAATCGTTTGAGCATCATGCCGTAGACGTTATAGCAAATTACATTATAGAGTAGGGTCATAAGCAGTGTAAGGCCGAAGAGTGGGGCGATATTTGTGGGGCTGATGGGGATTGTAAACGGAGATTCTAAAAGGAGGGCATGAGCTCCGGCTAGTAGTCCACCCATAAGCATGCTTGTGCCGTTGGCCATAAGAGGGGAAACGGTATTGTCACTTTTTAAAATTACGCGCAAAAGAACCCAGCCATAGACGCTACATAGCGCGGCGCCCATTACGGCAAGAGTTGGCCAGGAAAATAGGCTGTCTTGGTTTAGTTCGCTTGCATTTTTTTGAACTAGAACCGGGAGGCACCCTAAAAATCCAAGAATAAGGCCGCAGGTTTTTTTAGTGTTTATTTTTTCTTTAAAATGCAAATAAGAGAACAGGGCTGCAAAAAAGGGAGAGAGGCTGTAGATAAAGCATGTTTTGGCTGCGGAAAGGTATTGGAGTCCCCAAAATTCTAAAACATTTGTTAGGTAGACGCTGAAGAGAGCAAGAAGTCCAAGGGAGGCGTATTGCCGCCCGGTTAGGCGCCAACAGGCGGGGCGTCTAAAGCTTAGGTAGGAGAGTAGGAGGGCGCCGGCTAGCAGCATGCGGATGGAGGTAAGAAAGACAGGGGGGCTATACTGCAGCGCGAGTTTTCCTAAAGAAAAGACGCTAGACCATAGGGCATACATTAAAACAACAACAACGATTGGCACAGTAGGCTCCTTTCAAGTCTGAATATGTTATCATCTTGATTTTGTAAGGGCAATCTATTTTATTTTTTTATAATACAGGCTGAATTACACTCCGTTTTAAAGGGGCTATTTGTGGATAAGATAAAACGTATTGCTGTGACGGGTGGAGCTGGCCAGATTGCCTATAGTCTTTTATTTCGGTTGGCGCAAGGTGAGCTTTTTGGGGATAAACAGGGAATCGCTCTGCATATTTTGGAGACGGCGGAGGCAATTCAGGCGCTCGAGGGTGTGGCGATGGAGCTTGCCGATTGCGCTTTTCCTTTGCTTAAAGAGGTGCATATTGGCAGTGATCCGGAAACGATATTTCGGGATGTGGATGTGGCGTTTCTTGTAGGGGCCCGGCCCCGTGGTCCTGGAATGGAGAGGAAGGAGCTTTTGCAGGCAAATGGGCATATTTTTGCGGAGCAGGGGGCTGCTTTAAATAAGGTAGCTTCTAGAAAGGTTGTGGTTCTTGTTGTTGGGAATCCTTGTAACACGAATTGTTTGATTGCTCTGCGTCATGCCCCAGATCTTTCTCCGTTTTCTTTTTTTGCGATGACGCGCTTAGATGAAAATAGGGCTAGAGCGCACATTGCAGAAAAAACGGGGGTACAGGTTCAGGAGGTGCGTCATATGACAATATGGGGTAATCACTCTGGAACGCAGGTGCCCGATTTTGTTAATGCCCGGATTAAGGGCAAGGGTGTGGTTGAGTTAGCTGGCCGGACTTGGTGTGAAGAGGTCTTGGTTCCGGCTGTCCAAGAGAGGGGGGCCAAAGTGATTAAGGCGCGGGGTAGATCCTCTGCGGCATCTGCGGCTCATGCGGCACTTAGCGTGATGCGGGATCTGCTGTTCCCAACGCCAGAGGATGTGTGGTTTTCTTGTGGTGTTTATGCAGCACATAATGTGTATGGGATTGAAAAGGATCTTGTTTTTTCCTTTCCTTGTAGGTCCAAGGGTGATGGGAGGGTTGAGATTGTGCGTAATGTTCCTTGGGATGCCTGGTTAAAAGAAAAAATTGCTATTACAGAAAAAGAGTTAATTGAAGAGCGTGAACTCATAATGGAATAGATGCATATGTCAGATGTATTGTTTACAATTACAAAAGATCTTTTAGAGACGGGGCTGCGGGGTTTTCCTGTTGGGTATTGTCCGACTTCTTATGTGGATGCGGAGAAGGGGTTGTTTTATGTAGGTCAGCCTGTTGCTTCTCTAGCTAGTATGGAACCGCAAGAGGTGATCTTTTTGCTTTATCATGGCAAAGAGGGGACCTCTGATGAGATAAAAGATTTTTTTTATGACTTGCATCGGAGGAAGGTCTGCTCTGAAAAGGTTGTAGAGCACATTGAAATGCTGCCGAGAGAGGGACATCCCATGAAGCTTTTTATTTCCGCTCTTTTGCTTCTTGGGATGCTGGAATCTTCTGGAAATTATAGAGAAGATTGTCTTAACTTGATTGCCAAATTGCCTCATTTGGTTGCGCTTGTGATCAATTATCATGCTGGATGGGGAAAAACGCCGCAGCCAAGGGATGATTTGGGCTATATGGAAAATTTTGTCCATATGCTTCAGATGCCTGATAAAGATGTAGAGGGACTCTCTGCTGTCTTTAGGCTTTTTAATATTTTGCATTATGACCATGGCGGGGGGAATTTATCAACTTTTGTCGGGAAGGCTGTGGCTTCAGGTCTTGAAGATCTTTTTGGTTCTATAGCTGCTGCTATGGCAGCGCTCGATGGGCCGCGGCATGGGCGGGCAAATCAGGACTGTCTTGCGTTTGTTGAGGGGATGATGCGGGATATTTCGGGGACGCCTACAAGGCAAAAAGTGGAACTGTGTATGCGTAAAAAATTGGAGAATAAGGAATTGATTTTTGGATTTGGGCACGCTGTTTTAAGGGTTGAGGATCCTCGTGCGACTCTTTTTTACGATTATGCAGCAAGGCACTATCCAGATCATCCGCTTGTACGTATGGCACTGCTTTTGCGCACGGAGGGTCCAAAGGTATTAGCCGAAAATCCAAAAATTTCAAGTCCCTATCCAAATGTCGATGCGATATCTGGGATTTTATTAACGGCCGCTGGTTTCCCTTATTCAGAGTACTATACTGTGT
>CAMFJP010000114.1 GCA_945957075.1 uncultured Chlamydiae bacterium | reverse complement strand
GGATTGATTTGGCACAGTCCCCTGCGTCTCAAGGGGGCAAGCGGGGGACAATGCCAAAGGACTTGTCCCCGACATGTCTCTATAAGCCAACTACAAGCCTTCTGATCTCTTCTTTTTTTATACTCATGTTATGCGGCAGAGCCAGCGGCTGCGTAACATGAATTATTTAATTGCGAGATGTTGCTCACTTGTCACCACCGCGTTTGGTATAACATGAGTATTAACCTGAACTTTGGGTTATTAGGCAATAGCTGAGAAAATCTCGGCAGCACTAAAGAAAAAAGGCACCTCTGTACGAGCTGTCTCTTTACTATCGGATCCATGTACAGCGTTTTTTTCAATAGAAGTTGCAAAACTAGCGCGTATCGTTCCAGGCGCTGCATCTTTAGGATTTGTAGCTCCCATTAACGTACGATATCTTGCGATCGCATCTTCTCCCTCTAGAACCAAAACCATAACAGGTCCTGTAAGCATAAAAGACACAAGTTCTTGAAAAAACGGACGATGTGCATGAACAGCATAAAAAGCACGCGCCTCTTCTTGTGTTAGATGCATCATCTTAGCGCCAACAATCTTAAGTCCCTCTTTTTCTATCAGGGCTAAAATATTGCCTATATTGCCAGCTGCGACAGCATCAGGCTTAACAATTGCAAGTGTGTGCTCTAAACTCATAAACTCCTCAACAGTGATCTTTCATAAATGATACAAGCCTGGTATTATAGTAAGATGGACTTATTAGACATCTTGCGACATTCCATTTGCTTGAAAAAACCGAAATTCTCGGCAATATGCCCCCATATTACCTTGAAATTCGGTTTTAAATCTGCTCAAAAATCATCATTTATTTCAGGCAAAGGGCATTTTGAAAAAGATCTACGCTTTTTAAGGAACTCTTTGTGAGCTATGGCAACTATCCCGAATGGGAAAATATAAAAAATATTTTAGTTATTAAAACGCGGCACCTTGGGGATGTTCTACTCACCTCCCCTATATTCCAACTTCTTAAAAACAAAGCACCCTCAGCTACGATCGATGCTCTTATTTATAAAGAAACTCTACCCATTCTTGAAGGTCATCCCGCCATCTCAACCTACTTTCTTTACGATAGAGAGATAAAACAAAAGAGCTGGTGGAAAAGATGCTCTTATGAATGCTCGCTGTTTCTCAAGATCATAAATAAAAAATATGATCTTGTGATTAATTTGACCGAAGGAGACCGTGGAGCTGTAATTGCCCTACTTTGTGGCCTTTATGGGACCCGCTACAGAGTAGGAATTGATCCTAAAGGTAGGGGCTTTTACGGAAAAAAACATGCCTATACCCACATGGTCAAAGTCCCTAAAACGCCAAGGCACGCGGTGGAAAAAAATATCGATGTCTTGAGAAGAATTGGTATTTTTCCAACCTTAGAAGAAAGAGGACTCTATTTACACATCCCACAGGAAAGCTATACTTCGCTGCATGCAAAATTCCCTATAGAACCGCATACCTATATCGTTATTCATCCTGTATCTAGATGGCTTTTTAAAGCACAAGACCCCTCCTATATGGCAGATCTTGTAAGAGAACTTGCAGCTCACTACACTGTGGTCATCACCTCTGGCAAAGATCCCCAAGAGCGCGCCTATATTCGCGAAATGCTAAAAGATACACCTCCAAATGTCCATGACATGTCAGGCGCTCTCTCTTTAAAAGAGCTTGCAGCACTTATCGATAAAAGCGCCTGTTTACTTTCTGTAGACACTGTCGCTCTGCATATTGCCTCCGCTGTAAAAGCACCTGTAGTTGCGCTATTTGGTCCCTCATCTGAAATGGGATGGGGCCCATGGATGCATCCAAGAGCCAGAGTCTTGACAGCGCCAATGACCTGTAGGCCCTGTTTCTTAGATGGCTGCGGAGGAAGTAAAAAAAGCGATTGCCTCAATAGAATCCCAAGAGGACGCATTCTGGATGCGATAGAGGATGTAGCGAGAATAAGGCAAGGCGCTGTTTTATGAAAAAAATTGCAATCATTGGAGGAGGCGCTGCTGGGATATTTACAGCGGCTCTATGCAAAGAATTTTTATTAGAAAGCGAGGTCACAGTATTTGAAAAAACAAAACAGCTGTTATCGAAAGTGCGCATTTCCGGAGGTGGAAGGTGCAATGTAACACATGCGGCCTTCGAGCCAAAACATCTAACAACCTTTTATCCAAGAGGGAACAAAGAACTTCTTGGCCCCTTTCACAAATTTCAGCCTCAAGACACTATCAACTGGTTTTCACGTCATGGCGTCACCTTAAAAACAGAAGCAGATGGAAGGATATTTCCTGTATCAGATAGTTCTGAAACTATCATTGCATGCCTTCTACGCGCTGCACAGGGCGCCGAGATATGCACAGGGGCCCGTCTAGAGCGTATTGCAAAAAAAGATACAAAGTTTACCCTCTTCTTCAAAGATGGAGAAAAAAACTACGACGAGGTCATTATTGCAACCGGTAGCGCTTCTGAGGGGCATTCACTCGCAGCCTCTTTTGGGCACACCATTGTTCCTCCTGTGCCCTCTCTTTTTACATTTCATGTCCCCACATCCCCACTACTCGACCTTTCTGGGGTTAGCGTCCCCGATGTCGAAATCTCTTTAAAAGGAACGCAATTTACACAAAGAGGACCTCTTCTTTTAACGCATTTTGGATTTAGCGGCCCTGCCGCGCTAAAATTATCAGCATTCGCTGCGCGCTATCTCCATGAAAAAAACTACGATCACGATCTAATCATTAACTGGGCCCCAGACCTCACCTCTTTAGATCAAAAACCTGCACACATTCCCCTCAGTCTATGGAAAAGGCTACTCCTGCTGAAGCAACCCCTTAATGCTTTCAGCTGCCGCATACAGGGCAAAACTCTCTATAAACACGAGTTTGTCACCTCAGGGGGCGTATGCCTCAAAGAGGTCCTCTTTACTTCCATGGAAAGTAAGCTTGTTTCACAACTATATTTCGCAGGAGAAGTCTTAAACATAGATGGCGTCACCGGGGGTTTCAACTTTCAAAACGCATGGACTACAGCTTTTCTAGCCGCCTCTTCCATATGTAACACCAAAAGCGATACATAATTTCATATTTGAGCACGTCAAAGCGCTCAAATATGAAATTATGTATCACTTTTGGTATAACCTTCTGGATGTTTCAAACCCCTTATCTAAAGCACTAGGTTTGTCAAGAATGCGCAACAGCGTCTATTAAAAAAATAGATTCTCATATTGCTATACTGAAAAAAATCTAAAAGCTACACTTGGGCCTTTTAAAGAAGGATAACCATGCCGTTTATCAAAGCAAAAGAAGGGCCCCCAGCTATTGGGTCCACCATCTACACAGTCCATTATTTTGATGAAGATGGAAATATGGTTATTCGTATTGACGGTTCTAAAGCATGGCGAAACAATAACCCAGGCAACATAATATATCATCCTAGGGGTTTTGCCATGCGCCACGGAGCGATTGGAGCAGCCGGTGGAATGGCCGTATTCCCTGACGCATCCACCTGTCTCTTATACACATCTGACGCTGCCGACGATCGCATAAGTGTAGGT
>CAMFJP010000113.1 GCA_945957075.1 uncultured Chlamydiae bacterium | reverse complement strand
TCGAAACACAGGTGCGTAAGGTTCTCGAAGAGCGCAGTACCCCCATCGATTTCGCCGTTGTCTCCAACCCAGAATTTCTCAAAGAGGGTTCTGCTGTTGCAGATTGCATGAAACCAGATCGCATTATCATAGGCACAAACAGCACAAATGCCATGCACTGCATGAAAAAGCTCTATACCCCGTTTACACACAATCACGACAGGCTACTATTTACAAATCAGCGCTCTGCTGAAATGATCAAATATGCTTCAAATGCGATGCTAGCCTCCAGAATCTCATTTATGAACGAACTTTCGATTCTTTGTGAATCTTTAGGAGCTAACATCAATGAAGTCCGCGTTGGCATGGGCGCCGATGCGCGCATCGGATATGATTTTTTGTATGCAGGCATTGGATACGGAGGCTCTTGTTTTCCTAAAGACCTTGCAGCACTAAGATCCATGGGACGCAGCGTGCAAACATCTACCCCCCTTTTAGATGCCATAGATACAGTCAACCAAAAACAAAAAAACCATTTTTACAACAAAATCGATAACTATTTTAACGGAGACGTGTCTAAAAAAGTCATCGCCATTTGGGGGCTCTCTTTCAAACCCAACACAGATGATATGCGCGAGGCCCCATCACTATGCATTATCCGCAAACTAATTGAAAAAGGCGCTCTTGTTCGTTTATATGACCCCATTGCCACAGAAAAAGCTCAAAAAATACTCGGTACACAACACCCTCAAATAGAATGGTGCCAAGACGAATACAAAGCAGCTAAGGGCGCCCATGCCATCGCGCTTCTTACAGAATGGAAACAATTTCGCTTCGTCGATCTAGAAACAGTGCTTGCATCCATGCAAGATACCGCTTTTTTTGACGGCAGAAATCAATACGACCCACAAGAAATGTCCTCTAAAGGCTTTGCCTATTTTGGCATAGGGATTCCCTCATGATAGAACATATTGAAAAAGCTCTCAAAGACAGCCTTTTTCACAATAAGGATGCTATGCACGCTCAGCTTGTTGAAGCCACGCATTACGCACTCTTTTCCGGGGGAAAACGTCTCCGCCCTCGCCTTACCCTAGAGGTCTCAAACGCCTACGGAATCCCCATAGAACACGCTCTCCAACCAGCCTGTGCACTTGAATACATCCACACCTACTCCCTGATCCATGACGATCTGCCCTCTATGGATAATGATGACATCAGACGCGGCAAACCGACCCTACATAAAGTATATCCAGAAGGCCTTGCCATCCTTACAGGAGATTTTCTACTCACCCATGCCTTTTACCTTTTAAGCCACGCCCCCCATCTAGAAACAACACAAAAACTCTCTTTAATACAGCTTCTTTCGCAAGCAGCCGGCGGACATGGCATGATCAGCGGCCAAGTAGCGGATATCTTGCTAGATAAAAAAACATTAAAGTTAGAAGAAATCTATTCCATTCACAAAAATAAAACAGCCGCTCTCATCGCAACAAGCCTCTGCTTTGGAGGCATTATTGGAAAAGCATCACAAGAAGAAAAACACCTTCTTTATGAAGCCGGGATGTATCTTGGTCTTGCCTTCCAACTAGTAGATGATCTTTTAGATGCCGATCTCCACACCCCAAAAAAATGTATCGAAGAGGACATCAACGCCCTTTTCACCAAAGGACTCAGCATACTTACCAACATACCCCGCCCCACACAAAAACTTGCAACCCTTGCAAGAGAATGCATCTATCGCGTGCAATAAAATATTTTTACTCATATAATACAAACTCGAAACTGAGTTGAAAAGTTCTATCCAAAGGACCCTAATATATGCATAAATTAGCCACTACCCTTCTAAGTTTTTTGCTTACAGCGCACGCATCAGCCACCACACTCGAACTCTATTACTCCCCCTACTGTCCTTACTGTAATCGCGTTACCAGCTACTTGAGCTCTATTCGAAAATGCGTCCCGATGAAGAACGTCGCCGGCAATGCACAAGTGCGCGAAGAGCTCATACGGATTGGAGGCAAAGCTCAAGTCCCTTGTCTTGTCATTGATGGAAAGGCCCTATACGAATCTGAAGAGATTATTAAATGGTTTTCGGCACATAAAGATGAATTAGAAAATATGGGTCCTACAGGATGTAGAACCCAATAGACAACAAATACTAACGACCACCCTCATGCCATTTTTTTTCAGGCATTGGCTTTTGGCCATGCTCTTGCTTGCGTTGTGGTTGTTCTGTCTTTTCACGACCTGGATTTTGACCAGGCATTTGTGGTTTTTTTTGCTCTTTCATAACTTATAACTCCTTAATTTTCCCAAGAGGGCTACAACCCCACAAAGGGAATTAACTACCCTCTCTTTCTTTACTCTACTCTTTCTGTAAAAAAATTAAAGTTTTTTGTATTATAAAAACATGAACTTATCACATACACCAAGACGCGCTATTAGCGTTTTTGTCCTTGCAATGTTTAGCGTATCTATCATGGCAAGCCTGCGCAATCTACCCCTTATTGCACACTATGGACTAGAAGCTATTTTCTATTTTTTAATCGCCGCTGTCTTTTTTCTTATTCCCGCTGCTCTTGTTTCCGCAGAACTTGCCACAGGATGGTCTAAAGAAGGAGGAGTTTATATATGGGTAAAAGAAGCGCTCGGTGATAGATGGGGTTTTTTTGCTATATGGATGCAATGGATACACAATATCTCTTGGTACCCCGTTATACTCTCCTTCGTGGCTACTACATTAGCCTTTACTCTATACCCTCCCCTTGCAGAAAACAAAAACTATGTCTTTATTGCAATCCTTGTTGCATTTTGGGGAATGACCCTTTTAAATTACTTAGGAGTACAAATCACAAGCTGGTTTAGCACGATTGGCGTTATAGCAGGAACAATTATTCCAGGATGCATTCTAGTCATTCTTGCTATTCTATGGATCGCATCTGGACGCCATTCGCAAATCATATTTTCCTGGAACCATATTGTTCCCGAATGGAAAGGCTTTGATAACCTATCTTTACTAGCCGGTCTCTTTCTTGCATTTACAGGCCTTGAAGTCTCAGCATCCCTAGCAGCTCACGTAAAAACCCCCCAAAAAAGCTACCCAAAAGCAATTCTGCTAGCTGCCATCATTACCTTTTTTATCTTTATGTTAGGCTCTCTTTCGATCGCCATTGTACTCCCGCAAAACGAAATTGGACTTGTCACAGGACTTGTAGAAACCTTTCAGCTCTTTTTAGATGCCTATGGCTTATCCTGGATAGCCCCAATTCTAAGCATCCTTCTTGTCTTTGGCGCCCTTGCAGAAACCAATGCATGGATCTCTTCCCCAATTAAAGGGCTTCATGCCACTTCAGTGCACGGAGATCTTCCCCCTCTATTTCAATATACAAATGAAAGAGGATCCCCGACAAATCTACTACTATTCCAGGCCATCATCGTATCTATCTGCACCATCGTTTTTTTATACATGCCAACAATTGGAAGTTCCTTTTGGATCCTTAGCGTTCTTAGCGCCCAAAGCTATATTATAATGTACCTATTAATGTTTGTAGCCGCTCTACGGCTAAGGTACACAAAGCCCCACGTACCAAGAGCCTATAAAATCCCCTACCACTATCC
>CAMFJP010000112.1 GCA_945957075.1 uncultured Chlamydiae bacterium | reverse complement strand
GTCCCGTACAGATTGGCCACCTCACCATAGGAGGTGGGGCTCCCGTATGCATTCAATCCATGACCATCTCTAAAACCACAGATATTCAAGGCACAACAGAGCAAATCATGCGCCTTGTCGACGCAGGATGCCCGCTTGTGCGCGTGACCGTTCAAGGTATTAAAGAGGCCCAAAGTTGCGAAGCAATTAAAAACACTTTAATTCAAAAAAACATTCAAGTGGCTCTTGTCGCAGACATCCATTTTTTTCCACAGGCTGCTCTTTTTGTAGTTGATTTTGTTGACAAAGTGCGCATCAATCCCGGCAACTTTGCAGATAAACGGGCCACATTTAAGGTCATTGAATACGATGACGCCTCCTACGCAAAAGGCCTTGAACATGTTAAAGAAAAATTTATACCCCTCGTGGAAAAGTGTAAAAAATTAAAAAAAGCGCTACGCATTGGAACAAACCACGGATCCCTTTCCGACCGCATTCTAAACCGCTACGGGGACACCCCAAATGGAATGGTTGCATCCGCAATCGAATATGGCGCTTTATGCCGCGACCTTGATTTTCACGACCTTGTTTTTTCAATGAAATCTTCAAACCCTAAAATTATGATCGCAGCGTACAGAAAGCTTGTAGAAACAATGCTAGAAAAAGGCTGGGACTACCCCCTCCATGTTGGAGTTACAGAAGCTGGTTCGGGAGTCGACGGAAGAGTTAAATCCGCAACAGGGATCGGCTCGCTTTTACTCGATGGCATCGGGGACACCATCAGAGTTTCACTAACAGAAGATCCTTGGCACGAAATAGATCCAGCAGAGCGCATCGCAAAACTAAAAACAGATATAACATTTGTTTTGCCGGAAGCTCTTATAAAAAAGCCCTCCACACCCTCCTTTTTACATCCTGATGGCACAGTTGTTACAACAGAAAAAACACAAGACTGTCTACAAGCCGAAGAGGCCTATGGACAAGGCGCACGTGCTATCCACTCTTTAGACCCCATCCTTTTAGAGACACTGCAGCTCTCTCCTCCCTCTTGCATCTTTGTTTCACCTCCCTCTAATTATGTCCCCTTTTGCCGCCAATTTTTTGCTTGGTTAAAAGAAAAAAAGCTCTCTATCCCAGTTATTTTACACTTTCGCTACGATCTTCCAATAGAAGATCTAATCATCCGCGCCGCTGCAGAATGTGGCTCTCTATTATGCGATGGTCTTGGCAACGGAATATGGATCGACGCACCTTACAGCGCAACCACTCTAAAAGAGCTTAGCCTGCACATCCTACAATCGGCACGCCTGCGCATGTCAAAAACAGAATTCATCTCCTGTCCAGGATGTGGAAGAACCCTATTTGATCTCCAGGAAGTTTCAAAACGAATAGAAGCCAAAACCTCCCATCTACCTGGTGTAAAAATCGCGATCATGGGGTGCATTGTAAATGGCCCTGGCGAAATGGCCGATGCCGATTTTGGCTATGTAGGCTCTAAACCCGGGATGATTGACCTCTATCATGGAAAAACATGTGTAGAAAAACACATCCCCTTTGCAGAAGCTGAAGATAGGCTCATCGCCCTCATCAAAAAACATGGCAAATGGACGGATAAATTAGACCAAAAGCTGTAAACAATCTGCTTTACCAAGCAAGTCCCATTTCCAAGTAAGCTGCGTTGTCAGAATAATGGCTTCCAAACTTGCCTTGATAGGCCATTTGAATCACACCCTTTGGTGTATGAAAATCAATGCCCAAAGCAATAGCCCTAAGGGTTCTAGAGGGATAGTATCCTCGAATATGCATCGGACATGTATCCATAAAACCTGCAGTCTCATGATTCCCACTGAAGCGACTTTCCCGAATCACGCTAACTTGCATATAAGGAGTCACTGTATGTTTATGAGAAGGAATGCAATATGCAACATCAAAGCCTGCTTGAGAAGAAAGTAAATTAGCACTTTTAGAAGATATGGCAAGATTAAGACTTCCAGCCCCTTTTTCATGAAAGCTATTTTCGTGCAGATACACATAATCTGCTGAAATAAAAGGAGAAGCTTGCCATCTGTTTGCTTTTGCCTCATATCCTAATTGAAGATAACCCGCACCTTGAGCTCCTCCATGATGAGCTCGTGCCATACGATCAACAGTAGGAGACTTACCAAAATGGATCCACCGCGCTGTATTGTAATCACTATATCCACCAATAGCACTTCCCTGTATATAAACATGCTCTTTATGCCATTCTCCATATAGAGCAGCATACCCACTATTAGTCGAACCGTGGCCGCGGTTTCTATGCCAGTGAAGATTGTTGCGCGCATACCCAATACCGCCACCTAAAGAGCCATTTTTCCATCTGTGATCAAACCCAGCAAAACCACCCATTGCATACGCAGTAAATCCAGGTTCTTGTTTATGGGTCCCCTGCTGCGTCTCTGCAAGTACAGGAGAAACCCATAAGGTAGTCTTCTTATCATCTGGAATCTTACAGGTATAGCGTCTGTTTTGCATCTGTTGTCGCAACGTGCTTCGTATATATAAAATGTCATTTTGTTGGGATATAGCTAAAGCCGTGTATTGCGATGGATTCAGCTGTAAAAGGGCCTTTTGAATAGATTTTTTAGAGGTAAGCAGACGAATGGAATTAATAACACTGTATAAATCCTGATCCCCAGAATACTCTAGAGCATCTAAACAGTGAGCCACAGCTCCTGCATTGCCATGAGAAAAAAGATCAGAAATTTGTAAAGGAGACATATGCAGAAACACTTCTTGTGACGTATAGACAAGTTGTGCAATTAATAAAGGCGTTGCAATTCTTGCTTCTGCAAATTGACCTACTACACTAGCACCAGAAAGAATAATCTCATCTTGAGGAAATTGATACAACCCTGGATAAGGAATTACATTAACAACCGCCCCAGAATCAATATTTATCGTTCCTGTTGCTTGAATTAAATCAGCACTAGTTGGATTGATTTCAGCAACAACTGTTGAACCATTAAGTAAAAAAAGATCCCCTAAAATACTAAGAGTCCCAATACTATTTCCAGGAGCTATGAAACCAGATACAGTCACGTTTTTATCAATAGTCCCACTACCTCCAAGAGTAGCTCCTGAGAACACAGTTAAGGGACCAGAGCCTGTAAGCGTTCCATTTACAACAAGTGTTCCCTCATAGAGATTAACAGCCCCACCTACCTGCTGCGTTCCATTCAAAGTCAATGATCCAGACCCATACTTACTCATATCTCCGGTTCCAAAAAGCTGACCTACAAAAGCCCCCGCTACATTTTGCTGAAAGGATAAAAGGGCATTATTTGTAATCACGCCTTGCAAGCTTGTAGCATTACCCTCTAAGGTACCATTGCCTACAAGAGTTCCCCCTGTATATGTATTTTGTCCAAGTAAAACAAGCGTTCCAGCCCCCTGCTTAACAACCCCTCCAGCTCCAGAGATAACCCCCGCAAACGTTGTATTTCCAGAGGCCCCAGCTGTGAGTGTTTGACCCCCTAAAACAATACTTGTGCCAGAGGCCCCCGTTAAATCAGAGACTATCTGCGCAGGACCGCCTGAAATGTCAAAAATACTCGTCCCCTGCAATGTCATATTACCCGTAACAA
>CAMFJP010000111.1 GCA_945957075.1 uncultured Chlamydiae bacterium | reverse complement strand
TGGTATTATTTCCCGTTATTTATTGCGTTCAGTATAATGCCTCTTATGCGTTATAAATTAAAAATTTCTTACGATGGATCTTGTTACGGAGGCTGGCAAGTCCAACCCAATGCCATTTCCATCCAACAGTTAATCCAAAATGCCCTCCAAATAGCCCTCCGCTCCCCAATCGACCTCACAGGATCTAGCCGCACAGACGCGGGCGTTCACGCCTTAGGACAAATCGCCCACTTTTCCTCTGCAGACTGTGATCCCAAGCGGCTACTAGCCTCTTTAAACGGCCTACTGCCCAAAGACATCCGGATTCTAAGCATAGAACCTGTAGACGAGGCCTTTCACGCAAGATACAGCGCCACATCAAAAACCTACCACTACCACATCGACACAGCACCTTGGCCCAGCCCCTTTACACGCACCTACAGCATGCATGTCCCCTTCCCCCTTAACACCTCTCTCATACAGAAAGCAAAAGATTACCTTATAGGAACCCATGATTTTTCCGCCTTTGCCTGCGAAGCACATTCTGGAAACGCCGCGCGCAACCCCATACGTACACTCACCCGCATCGCAATCATTCAAGATGGCAGCAAAATGCGCATGGAATTTGAAGCAAACGGCTTTCTGTACAAAATGGTACGCTCGCTTGTCGGCACCCTGCTAGATGTCGGCTCCGGCAAAACCTCCCCAGAAGAAATTCCCCACATTCTAAACTCCAAAGACCGCAGACGTGCCGGTCCCTGCGCACCCCCTCACGGCCTTTTCCTAGTCAACATCTGCTTTTAACAAGCTGATTTCGAGATAAGTCTATTAAATCTTAAGAGAACTTTCCCAAGAGCGAATGTACTCTAAAAGAGTCTCTCGAGAGGGTTTGGTACGCAAAAAGGCAAGAGCCTCACTAGAACTGCCCAGATGCGCTAGTTTGGCAAGAAGATGCAAATGCCTCTTATCTTCGCTTGCAAAGAGAAAAAACAAAGTGTGCACAGGCTCTCCATCCAAAGCCCCATAAGGAATAGGATATTGAGGAAACACAACAATCACACGATCACACGACTTTTCTACAACAAGATCGCGCGCATGCGGCACAGCAATACCATGATTTAACGCCGTTGGCATGAGTTTCTCCCTATCCAAAAGAAGCTCAGAAATCACCTCAGGATCGAGCCCAAGACGCGGAGCTTCCGACACCATCACAGAGCGGATCACCTGTTCTTTATTTGCGCCAGGAACACGACTTAGCACCCCACCCTGATGAATCGCCCTATATAAACTAAAGTACTGTGAGCCCCCTCTTTGCGGAGAAGGCATCTCCTCAGCCTCGACATCTTGTCCAGATAGCCTCCGTTTCATTACCCATTCTTCAATTTCAATGCTAGAAAATCTATATTGCTGTCCTAAACGATAAGAAGGAATTTGCCCATCTGCAATCCATCTTCGAATGGTTGCCTTAGAAACATTTAACAGATCTGCGACATCCTGAATTTTAAGATCCATAGCCTAACATCCTTCAAAAAGGGCAATTACATCTTTTACAGATCGTACCTTTAGTAGTTTTTTGCGTCTATCTTCATCCTTAATCGCTAAAGTGAGTCGCGACAACAAAGAAAGATATTCTGCGGGCTGCTGCGCTGGTCCTCCAATCATAAAAATAAGGCGGACAAGAGAACCATCAAGAGCATTCCATGCAATCCCCTCTTTGGCCTGAATTCCGATAGCAATAAAAAAATCGTCACCTTCTGGGATTTTAGCATGTGGAATTGCAACTCCTATACCGATCCCTGTAGACACAATCTTTTCTCTTTCCAAAATAGCTTGATAAAAAGCCTCTCTATCTTCCAACTTTTCTGCTGCGTGCAAAGCATCGACAAGCTGTTTAAGCGCCTCGTCTCTAGATGTTGTGTGCAAAAAAAGCACAAGACGGGGATCAAGATAAGAAACAAGATCTGGGCGCTCTCCCTTTCTAAAGGAGCGGCGCCAATTCGTAATTTTTTGCAAGTTAATGCGTGCCAGTATGGCCAAAACCACCCTCTCCTCGTGTTGTGACACATAAAGACTCTGCAGGCACATAACGTGCTTTTGCAACAGGCGCTAATACAAGCTGCGCAATGCGCATCCTGGGGGTCACAATAAAGGGGGTTTTCCCGTGATTAATCAAAATAACACAAATTTCCCCGCGATAATCTGCATCAATGGTTCCAGGAGCATTTAGGACTGTCACCCCATGTTTTGCAGCAAGACCACTGCGAGGTCTTACCTGCACTTCAAATCCTTCTGGAATCGCAAGGCGCACACCTGTTGGGATGAGCTTAAATTCTCCAGGCTCTAAAATAATATCTTCTACTGTATCCGCGCGCACATCAGCTCCCGCAGCCGAAGCACTCCCGTACAGCGGAAGAAGATCTTCTTTAGATACCACTACAACTTCTATTTCTTCCATAAAACCTATTTCTTCGGCTTTCCATATAACATAGAAAGAAGCTCCTGGCCTCCATAAACCTTGTCATTGCCAGTTAAAAACTCGAGAATTAGAGATATCTTATCTTTCAATATATGTCTACTGACAATGCAATCTACCATTCCTTTTTCTAACAAAAATTCAGACTTTTGAGCGCCTGGAGGAAGCTTCTGCCCAATACACTGCTCAACAACACGCGGACCTGCAAAGCCAATAAGGGCACCAGGTTCGGCAACAATCACATCCCCCAAAGTGGCAAAAGAGGCCGTAACCCCACCAGTTGTTGGGTTTGTTAAAATAGAAATATAGGGAAGCCCTGCAGCATCTAACTTCGCAAGAGCTGCCGATGTCTTAGCCATTTGCATCAAAGACAAAATAGATTCTTGCATTCTAGCACCCCCAGATGCAGAAACAAGAACAAGCGGCAATCTATGCTCTAGCGCATATTCAATAAGACACGTTAATCTCTCACCCACAACAGAGCCCATTGACCCCGCCATAAAGGTAAAATCTAGCACCCCTAAAGCAATAGAAATTCCATGCAAAGTACAAGAGCCTACAATCGCACCCTCGTCTCTACCAGAGGATTTTTTCGCTTTAGAAATCCTATCTTTATACGCCTCTACATCAACAAACTCAAGAGGGTCAACCACCTGAAAACCTGTAAACATTTCTTTAAAAGAACCCGCATCCGCGAGTAGCTGAACTCTTTGCGTTCCAGACAAGCGATAATGAAAATCACATTTTGGACAACAATGCGTATTGCTTTGCAGCTCACTCACATGAATCAGCTCATGGCACTGGGAACACTTTATCCAGCCGCTATACCCATCTTTTTTTGTCGTCTGTATTTTAATTTTTGGCTTACTACGCGAAAACAAACCCATACAAAAGCCCCCATCATAAGGAAAGCTGACTATATCACACCTCATAAAATCTGACAAACAACATATATTATAATATTTTCTTAACAAGATCGCTTTAAGCAATATCAAATATTTTAAAAAGGCAAATTAATACAAGTAATGTATAATTACAAGGATAATAAAACAAAAAAGCTAATAAGAACAAATGTTTTACATAAATCCTTTTATACAACCTACGTTTTTTTCATCCTGGGGATACAGAGGCCCCAATACCACAGCTCCTTACCCCTATACCCAGCAATCGCATTCTGC
>CAMFJP010000110.1 GCA_945957075.1 uncultured Chlamydiae bacterium | reverse complement strand
ATCCAAAGCTTTCATATAGAAGGATGTGTTTTGGAGTAGAGCTCATCCATTCATCTCCTCGGATGACATGGGAAATTTCCATTAGATGATCGTCTACGACAGCTGCGAGGTGGTATGTTGGAAATCCATCTGATTTTAATAAGACCTGGTCATCGACATCAGCCCAAGGGTAGGTAATGCGGCCTTTAATTCCATCTTCGTATACACATTCGCCGCTTAGGGGCACTTTTAGCCGTATGACGTAGGGCTCGCCAGCAGCTTCTCTTGCTGCAACTTCTTCGGGGCTGCAATTGCGATATCTTCTGTCATACCCAACGCGTAGTCCCTGTTTTGCACTGAGCTCGCGCATCTCTGCAAGTTCCTCTGGGGTGGCAAAGCATTTGTACGCTTTTCCTTGATCTAGAAGAAGTTGGCAGTGTTCCTTATAGATTGTAGAGCGTTCGGATTGTCTATAGGGTCCGTAGGGGCCGCCGATATCGGGACCCTCATCCCATTCAATACCTGCCCAGCGGAGTGCATTGAAAATATTTGTTTCGTATTCAGGTCGTGAACGAGTGCGATCTGTATCTTCGATGCGTAGGATAAAGGTGCCGCCAAAGTGTTTTGCAAAAATAAGATTGAATAGGGCGATATAGGCTGTGCCTACATGGGGGTCGCCTGTTGGGGAGGGAGCTATTCGTACGCGCACTTTTTCCATAACATTCCTTTATAAAGCACAAGATGTGCAGCACTATACCATGGATGAAAAATAAATGCACATCGGGTTTTTAGGCTGCTTTTTTAGATACTTGCACGAGAATAAGATCTTTCATGATGTTAATGGTTTCTGCAAGTTGCAGGTCGTTATTGCCGCATGTTTCAGAAGGGGCACTTTCTGCGTCTTTTTGGATAAGGCGTAGAAAAGTTTGGTAATTTTTATTGTTTTCTATACGTGTTTGCGCATGTGAGCGCAGAAGGGGAAGGTGGTCTGTATATTCTGTTGTTATTTGCTGTAGGTTAAATTGGTAAAAGGGAATGACTTGCGCTCTATGTGTGGGAGGGATGTCTTTTAGGGTGTCTAAAAAATTTGGTTCAATTGTATCGCTTTCAAGTGGGTATTTTGCATATTTTTCGCCGATATCCATTTGAGAAAAGAGTCCTGGGACGACGATGTCTGCAATGACCCCGCGGAGTTGGGGGCTTTTGCCGGATACGGTGTAATATCTTCCACGGGTGACTTTATATTCCCCTTTGGGGTTTACCTTGCCAAAATGAGAGGACTCTAGGGTGAAGGTTTGGAAGGTGCCTTTGCCGTATGTTTCGGGATCGCCTACAACCAGTGCTCTTCCATAGTCTTGTAATGTTTGGGCGACAATTTCTGCTGCCGAGGCGCTAGCGCGGTTTGTTAGGACAAGTAAAGGCCCATCCCAAAATGGTTTTTCCTCTAAATGGCGTAGATGTTGTACCTCACCAGAATTGTCTTTGATGGAGACAACAATTCCCTTGGCTATAAAAAGACCTGTAACGGATACGGCTTGGGGAAGAAGCCCCCCAGCGTTATTCCGTAAATCTAAAATGACGCCTTTGATGCTATGTTGTTTGCTTAAGGTCTCTATGGCGGTTTTAATATCTTTGGCAGATGAGCTGTTTTGATCTTGATAGAAAGAAAAAAGGTGTACGATTGCAATGATGCCATCTCCGTACGGTTCGAAGGAGGTCTCTAGGCGCGTTTCTTTCAAAACCACCTCTCCGCGAATGATGCCGACTTCTAATTTTTCCTCTTGCCCGTCAGGAGTAGGCCTTAGAATTGTTAGCTGAGCTTTTGATCCTTGTTGTCCACGAATTTTTTCAACAGCCTCTACAATATCAAGTCCTACGACAGGTTCTCCATTGACTGCTATAATGCGGTCTCCAACTTTTAGTCCCTCTTGTAGACTAGCTGGGCCTCCCTCAACGATCCGCACAATAGAAAAGCCATTTAGATCATCGCGCAGCTGCGCTCCAATTCCAAAGAGACGTTGTTGCACTTGAATCATGAATTGATTGGCCTCTGCTGGAGTAAAGTAGGCTGTTTGGGAGTCTAAAGAAGAGCTTATTGCTTTTAAAACAAAAGATAGTACGATTTGTTTTTGTTCTTCTAAAGATTTGGGGGTGAGTTCTTCTTCTCGGCGCAGCCGCCGTTTATCTAATCTGCAAAGAAATTGTTCTTGGGTCTCTTGGTCAAGTTTTTTTGCGGCTTCAAGTTGTAGGGATCTCATCCTTAGAAGGCGATTTCCTAGCTCTTCTTCTGATGAGGCCCAAGGCAAATCGCGAAATTCTGAAGCCCGGACGTTAGAGGGGAGATTTTGTGTAATTAGCTCTAGTTTGTGTCTTCTTTCAATCGCCCTGAGCATTAGAGCCTGTATCTCGAAAAATGTTGTAAACTCTTCGTTTTTATAGTCTTGCACTATTTTCCCAAGGAGGGCGTCTGTAGGGTTTAGCCATGCTTCTATTTCAGAGGATAAAAAATAGGTTTTAATGGGATCTAATTCTTCCAGAAAATTAACGAGAGCTCTTTTTGCTATCACAGGGGTTAGGGTGTGGTAGCAGACGTGGGATTTAAAAATTTCTTCTAGTTTTATCTTGGTGTCCCTGGGCGTTAACGCCGGGGGTTTTGCAGCATATGCTGCATTTGATAAAAAAAGTAAGAAAAGAAGGCAAAGTGCCCACTTTTTTTTGCATGCGGAAACCATAAGTTGAGCATAGAGGATATGTAGGCTTTAAGGCTACACAATTGTTATCTTCTTGGAAATCAGTGGGATAGGATTGTTTTTTAAAAATAACAATAGGCGTAAGGCTTTATTGTTTTCAGCAAAAACTTTAAGAGCTTGATATCAATGCATTTTTATGCCATAATTAATGGTCTAAGTAATATAACTTCCCTTCTTTTGTAAGAAATTCGTGAGAAGGGAATACAGAGTTTATAAGAGGAGTTATTATGATGGAGCAAGGGATGCGTGATGAGCTCGGAGTGCCTACGCAGCAGTCGGCTCGGAAAGTTGTTTCTATTACAGAAGCTGCTAAGATCAATAATGTGACAAGGCAAGCTATTTATGTTGCGATTAAGCAAAAAAAATTAAAAGCCTCTAAAGGGGCTACTCGTTGGACAATTGATTTAGATGATTTAGAAGCCTATCGAAATCAAAAGTATTCTCGTTCTAAATCGCTGTTTAATGGCGAGCTTTTATTTGATAATAATAAGGGTTACTATTCTGTAGGACAAGTTGCTAGAATGCTCAATGTTCCTGCTCAAAAAATCTATTATGCAACACGTATTGGATTGCTCAAAGCTTCTCGTAAAGGAGCTGCATGGGTGATTCATATGAGCGATGTAAAGTCCTATCAAGAAAATTATTTGGATAAGCAAAACGCAGAGTTCCAGACCGGCTAATCTAAAGGACTTGTCGGTATATTCTTGTTCGTCTACCCATATTCCAGGTCTCCTCCTTCGGAGTGTGGGTAGAGTCCATTTTTCAGTAAATTTATTTTTTGCAATAGAATTCTTCTGAAGCCTAAATCTAGGTTTCGGAAGAACTTTATTACTCACTCATGTTACGCAGCCGCTGGCTCTGCCGCATATAACATGAGTATAAAAAAAGAAGAGATCAGAAGGCTTGTAGTTGGCTTATAGAG
>CAMFJP010000109.1 GCA_945957075.1 uncultured Chlamydiae bacterium | reverse complement strand
TCTTTTTTTATACTCATGTTATGCGGCAGAGCCAGCGGCTGCGTAACATGAGTGAGTAATTAAATATCTTGCGCGCAAGGCGCGCCTCTGCGTGCTCTGCGCTCTCTGTGGTGAAATATTTAATTTGTATTATGCCACCGCGTTCGCGGCTGCGTAACATGAGTTATTAAGTCTCTTGAGGGGCCTGAGGAGGGATAGATGATATAGAGCGCTCCTCAGCCGTAGCCTTAACAGGCGGCGGAGGAGGCTGCTTACGATGGAGTTCTTCAACCTGCTTAACACGAGCTCTTTTCTTTTCGGTATCCCAGGTGCCATCCATGATAGCTGCAACATCGTCTCTATCCAGCGTCTCAAACTCCATCAACATATCAGCCATAAGTTGCACTGCTTCGCGATGAGACTCAATGAGTTGCTTGGCTTGTTTATGTGCGACATCCAAAATGGCACGCACCTCTACATCAATTGCACTCGCCGTCTCTTCAGAGTAATTTTTTTCCTGGTAGCTTGGCATACCCAGGTACTGACCCGATTCACTCCGTTCATCGTACGCTACAAGACCCAAAGCATCGGTCATTCCCCACTCGCATACCATACTGCGAACAAGACGGGTTGCCTGAGAAATATCCATCTGAGCGCCACTTGAAATATCGCCAACAAAAACTTCTTCAGCAACACGCCCTCCCATAAGAACGGCAAGCCTGTCTCCTAGCTCTTTCTTCCAATAGCTAAGACGATTTTTCTTGGGCATAAAATGCGTGGCACCAAGAGAAAGACCCCTTGGAATAATAGTGACCTTGTCAACAGGGTCTGCATGTTCGACAACAAGAGCTACAACCGCGTGACCTGATTCATGATAAGCTGTGGTTTTCTTTTCCTGCTGATCAATTTCAAGGCTCTTACGCTCTTTACCGTAGCGCACCTTATCGCATGCTTCTGCTGCATCTTGCTCTGTAACAGCGCTCCTTCCCTTACGTGCTGCAAGAAGAGCGGCCTCATTCAAAATGTTTTCTAAATCCGCCCCAGAAGCGCCAGGAGTATTTCTCGCAATGCGCATTAAATCAACAGAGCCATCTAACTTTATTTTACGCGCATGAACCTTTAAAATTTCAAAACGACCCTTAACATCTGGTAAATCAATCACAATACGTCTATCAAAACGACCCGGACGCAAAAGAGCTTTATCCAAAACATCAGGGCGGTTTGTTGCCGCAATTAAGATAACCCCCTCGCTCGTGTCAAAGCCATCCATCTCCACTAGGAGCTGATTTAGCGTCTGCTCACGTTCATCATGACCACCACCAATTCCAGCGCCACGATGCCTTCCAACGGCATCAATTTCATCCATAAAAATAATGCAAGGAGCATTTTTCTTAGCCTGATCAAACATATCACGAATACGACTGGCGCCAACACCTACAAACATTTCAACAAAATCAGAACCTGATATTGAAAAGAAGGGCCTATCGGCCTCGCCAGCTACTGCCTTCGCAATTAGAGTCTTACCAGTACCTGGAGCTCCAATACACAAAACACCCTTAGGAATACGCGCCCCAAGCGCTGTAAATTTGGCAGGATCTTTCAGAAAATCTACAATCTCCTGAAGCTCCTCTTTTGCCTCATCACAACCAGCAACGTCCTTAAATGTGACCTTATTCTTGTCTTTTGTCAAAAGGCGAGCGGGCGATTTACCAAATGTCATAGCCCCAGCCCCCATCCCCTTCATTTGCCTTGAAAAGACAAAGTAGAGTAAAAAGACCACCATAAGGACAGGAAGAATAGTAAATAGATAACCCCAATAATTTGGAGCAGGCTCCTCGCTTGTAAATGTCTTATCTAAAACAATCGTACGAGGCTGATCTGGCACTTTAAATGTAGCACCCGCGTGAGAGCCAAAACTACTCCACTCCTCTTTTGCCTCTGCAAACCACTGCCCATATATCTCAGGATCTTGCTTTTCAAGGGCTTTTGTCGATAATTCTTTGTTATTAAAAAACCAAACAACATGAGTAACCGCTTGTCTAGCCCTTGCTAGCTGTAATGTGTTTTTTTCGATGTCCTCAGAAACCGCATCTTCCTTGGCAAGATCACCTGTATAGTTACGTACAGAGCGGAGAGCACCAAGACGAACCCCCTGATTTTCTTGCCCAATAAAAGCAACAAGAGAATGTAACTCATTCAGAACAAGAGATGCCTCATCCTCATTCCCATTTAGAACCCTTTGCTCCATCGATTTTAATTGGAGCTTAATATCCTCGTCCCCGATGCCAAGTTTTGCAGAGCGAAAGCCTTGGATGAGAGTAAGGAGCTGTCCCTTGAAAGAGGAAAAATCTGTTGTATCGCGCAGTTTATCCAGATCACGAAGAGAAAGAACTTCTTTTTCAGAAAGACTTTTTAATACAATTGCTCGCTGTCCTTCCGCTCTATCATATAAAGGAGAAACAATAACGTAGCCCCCTTTTGGCAAGGAAATTCCAGTAAGATGTAAAAACCAATCTGCCGCCTCTAAAACTTGCGCTTTCAAGTCGGTTAAAGAAGATTCGAGAAAATTTTTCTGTTGAGTAAGCTCATGCTGTCCATTTAACAGTTCAAGATAACGATATCGTGCCTTACCCTCTTCCGTTACATGCTCCTGAAACTTCCCGCTAAAACTCACTAAATTGTCGTTAAGAGCAACCTTTTGGCTTTGATCTTTTTGTAAAAGGTCAAGGTTAACAAGGTGCTCGAGCTGATGACTAAAAGAGACAGGCGAGCTCTTATCGCCAGAGATATTTTGCAAAGCTAAAATCAACAAGAGCGACGCCAAAAAAAAGAGAAAAATACCGCCAGGAAAACTTTTCTTCCCGGGTGTTGAACCATTATCTTGTGCCATTTCTTTATGGTAGCACAGTGCAATTTATTTTGTCCCTTGATTTATCGAATACAGTCAAGGAAATGCGCGTGCACGGCCCCTCAAATTCAAGTAGCGTTCTACCCGATAAAAATTCACCAACTATGCGCCCTTTTTGCATAACGACTGGAAAAAGAGTGCGAAGAAAAAAAGGTACTTTGTGAGTCCCCCACCACTTTCCTATACTGTGAGTTCCAGGATATCTCATCCCCTCTGCATAGGGAATAATCTCATAATCGCCATCTGCAATACTAACATGCCCCTCCCCTTGCCAAACCTCTTTCCACGAAGAAACACCTCTAATCCCTGTTGACACGGCATGGGTCTCCCATCTAATAGGACGAGGAACGAAAATAGTCCCGCGATCTATATAAACCCCCATAATCTCTTTATTAGCATCTAAAGAAAGAGCATACTGGACAATGCTATCTATAGCCTCGTGAGAAAGAAATCTATTTTCTTCTTTAACAATCCAAAGCCAAATGAACATCTTTAACTCTACAGGATGCATACTACGCACGACTGTAAAATACGACCCCATCTCCCCTCTGCAAATCAAAGAAAAATATCTACTTAAAGCAAAGTCAAAATAAGAGCGCATATCTTCAGAGAGCGCCGCCACCTTTAACAGGTTGGATGCTATACATTTACCAAACACATCTTCAAGCATTGGAAACAGCTGTGTGCGCATTCTAGCACGCAAAAATCGCCCATCCTCATTTGTTTTATCCGTTAAAGGCAAAAGTTTTTTGTCCACAATCCACTTTCTAATTTCTGCTTTAGTGACACGAATTAAAGG
>CAMFJP010000108.1 GCA_945957075.1 uncultured Chlamydiae bacterium | reverse complement strand
GCTGTAGACAATACGGCTCCAATGGGCAGTATTGCCATGGAATAACCATGCTACTAGATCAAATTGGAAAAATCCCCATAGGCCCCAGTTAAGTGCCCCGATGATGATTAGCAATAAGGCTAAAAAGTTGAGAAACTTTGACACATGCCCTCCGAAGGTTATATGAACTCTTAAATGTTATGGTAAGAAAAAAGTTCATCTTTGTCAATATTCTTGACATGTTTATAAGGTTTGCATAAATTCTACCCTTACTTAGTGGAGGTTCCTTTGTCTTTTGACGAAGCTCATCTTGTGGATCTTATGAAGCTTTCCTATATCGATTGTTCGGAGGAGGAGAGACTTGCGCTTACAGGTCATTTGCGCCGTGTTCTTGAGTATATAGAACAATTACAAACGATAGATACAGAGGGCGTAGAGCCTTGCTATCGCGTAACGGACATAGGATGTGCTCTTCGAGAAGATGTTGTTTCGGATATGCTGAGTCGCGATCTGTTTTTAGCGGGCGCTCCAGCTCATACAGGGGGCATGGTCCGTGTCCCTCCCGTAATGAAGGAGGAATGATGTACCGTCTATCTGCTCGAGAGTTAAGGGATGCCTTTGTAAAGGGGGAACTGTCTGCAGAGAAAATAGCAGAGGCTACTTTGCAGCGTATCGCAAGGCATGATCCCTCTATTCAGGCGTTTATCTCTTTATTATCGGATCGGGCTTTGGAGAAGGCAAAAGAGCTTGATGTTAAGAGAAAAAAAGGGGAGTCTCTTGGTAAACTAGCTGGTGTTCCTGTTGCGATTAAGGATAATATTTTAGTTCGGGATAGTGTAACGACATGCGCTTCTAAATTTCTTGCTCACTATAAGGCCCCTTTTAGTGCAACTGTTGTAGATAGTTTGGAAGCGGAGGGTGCTGTTATCATCGGTAAGGCAAATCTTGATGAATTTGCGATGGGATCTTCCACAGAAAACTCTGCTTTTTTCCCTACCAAAAATCCTTGGGACCTTAGCTGTTCTCCTGGGGGGTCTTCTGGTGGAGCAGCGTCTCTTGTTGCTGCTAGGCTTTCCCCTCTTGCTTTGGGTAGTGATACTGGTGGATCGATTCGGCAGCCAGCTGCGCTTACAGGGATTGTAGGCTATAAGCCAACCTATGGAAGGGTGTCTCGTCATGGGTTAGTGGCATTTGCCTCTTCTTTGGATCAGATTGGTCCACTTTCTACAAATGTTGCTGATGCGGCCCTGGTAATGGAGGTTATTGGACGTCATTGCTCAAAAGATGCTACTTCCCTTCCTCTTGAACCCATGCCCTATCTGGGTATGTTAGAGCGTCCTTTGCCTTCGAAAGTAATTGGAGTGCCTTGGCATTTTTTGGAGGGGCTTTCTGATGAAATGCGGGCCAATTTCGATAGCGTTCTTAGTACGTTTAAGGATTTGGGGTATACACTCGTTGATGTTGATCTTGATCTACAGCGCCTTTCGGTTGCGGTTTACTACATTATTGCAACGGCTGAAGCTTCTACGAACCTAGCGCGTTTTGATGGCATCCGTTATGGAACGCGTTCTACAAGAGCCAAGACCTTAGAAGAAGTATATAGATTTTCTAGACAAGAGGGATTTGGTCCAGAGGTGAAAAAGCGTATCCTATTGGGCACTTATGTTTTGTCTTCTGGTTATCTCGATGCGTATTATAAAAAAGCGCAGCAGGTGCGTAGTCTTATGATTGCGCAGTTTAAGCAGGCATTTTCTAAGTGTGCTTTGATTCTATTGCCTAGTGCTCCGACTGCTGCTTTTGCATTGGGTTCTTTCCAGGATCCGCTCGCTATGTATTTACAAGATCTTTATACCATAGGTGCTAATCTTGCAGGCCTTCCAGCTATTAGTGTGCCTTCTGGTTTTACGAAAGAGGGCAAACCTTTGGGGGTACAGCTTTTGGGTCCTCAAATGGAAGATAGCTCTGTGCTTGCGGCAGCTCATGCCTTTGAATCTACACATGCTTATGCGCAGATGATCCCCCCTCTTTTTACAGATGGTACAATATGACAGATATAGCTTATGGCGATTGGGAACCTGTAATTGGTCTTGAGGTGCATGCACAGTTAAAAACGCATTCAAAGCTATTTGCTTCAGACCCTAATCACTTTGGCGATGAGCCCAATACCAATATTTCCTTTGTTTCAACGGGACAGCCAGGATCGCTTCCTGTTTTGAATGCAGAGGCTGTGCGCAAGGCTGTGCAACTTGGATGGGCACTTGGCTCTTCTATTGCACTGTTTAGCACCTTCTATAGAAAGTCCTACTTTTATCCAGACAGCCCCCGTAATTACCAAATCACCCAATTTGACCAGCCTATTTTAAAGGGAGGGGTAATTGCAGTCGATGTGGATGGACATAGACGGCATTTTTCTGTTGATAGAGCCCACCTTGAAGACGACGCTGGAATGCTAAAGCACTTTACACAGTTTGCAGGTGTCGATTTTAATAGAGCCGGTGTTCCTTTAATTGAAATTGTGTTTGAACCCTGCATGCGCTCGCCTAAAGAAGCGTCTGCATGTGCTAGTGCCTTAAGGGCTATTTTGCAATATCTTGATATTTCTGATGGAAATATGGAAGAGGGGTCTTTGCGTATCGATGCAAATATTTCTGTTAAGCGTACAACGGAGTCTGAGCTCAGGCCGAAAGTTGAGATTAAAAATATGAACTCCTTTGCCAATATGATGCTTGCTTTGGAAGCAGAGATCCGCAGGCAAATTGAGGCGTATGAGCGTGCTCCCCATCTTCCTCATGCAGAGGCTATCGAGCAGGGCACCTATCGTTTTGACCTTGGTGCAAAAAGAACACGTTTAATGCGCAGAAAAGAGAGAGCCGCAGACTACCGCTATTTTCCAGATCCTGATTTGCCGCCTTTGTTATTAACGGATGCTTATATACATGAGGTGAAGCGTACCCTTCCAGAATTGCCGCGAGAGCGTTTAGAGCGCTATGTAACTCAATATGGACTCCCGATGCAATCGGCTAGCGTTCTTGTCGAGAATAAGGCCCTTTCTGATTATTTTGAAAGTGCTTTGCAGTACTCGAGCCACGCTAAGATGTTATGTAATTGGGTTATGGTGGAGTGGTTGGGTAGGTTAAAGGAGAAGGGCATTTTGATTGAAAAAAGCCCTGTTGCAAGTAAAGAAATTGCAGAGCTTGTCAATCGCATTGCAGAGGGAAAGATCACGGGTAAGATGGCAAAGCTAATTGCTGACGAGCTTTTTGAAAATCCCCAGAAATCTGTAGAGGCGATCATTGCGTCTAATTCTGATTATCAACCACTTAGCGACGAGTCTGTTCTCGAAACTCTAGTTGATGGTGTACTCAAAGACAACCCGCAATCCGTTGCTGATTTTAAGGCTGGGCGTAGCAAGGCCTTTGCGCATCTTGTGGGTCAAGTTATGAAATTGTGCAAGGGAAAGGCTTCTCCTGAGCTTTTAAATGAAATAATAAAAAAGAAGATTTTGTAACACCTTTATATCTAGTTATTTGCTCTTTATTGATTTCAATTATATTATTGTGTATAATTATATTTAATAATAAGCAAAAAAAGGTGTTCGATGTCTGGATTTATTTCTGCATTTACAGGATGTGCCCGGAATGCGGCATGGTATGCTGGTCGCGCGGTCTTAAATGGGGCCTCTGCTGCAGGTAATGCACTACTCGAGGGGGTGTGTGCTGTTGCTATTAAGGTAATTTCTTCGGAATCTTTACAAAACGCTGCCGAAACTTGTATTCTAGGAGGAAGAAAGTGGACAGCTCAAGGGGCTGGTTTTC
>CAMFJP010000107.1 GCA_945957075.1 uncultured Chlamydiae bacterium | reverse complement strand
TTCAACTAATTAGAGCGGCCCTGTATTTTATTCAATACAGGGCCGCTCTAATTAGCTCATGTTACTCGGCAGAGCCTGCGGCTGCGTAACATGAGTAATTAGTTGAAAAATAGGAGCTTTCACGCGGCCCACGGGATTAGAAACCCAAAGTTCAGGTTATTAGCAAGAGTCTATACATCATCTGGCTGATAGTCTCGAATGGATATTTCGGCTTTCATAAGCTCTTGTCAGTTGTGAATGCAATGTCTACCACGCCTTGAGCTTCAAACATAGCTATGAAGTGTCTATACATTTCTAGCCTGTTTTTTCCTCCAGCTGTAGTCAAAAGGAGCTCCTGGCTGTAGATAGCAATATCTTCTATAATTCGTTCATATCGGTAATAGGCTAGGGTTGTCGAATCAATTTCCGTTTCTCCATAACCCTTATAAAAAAGTTTTTCCTCAAATGGCTTATTCCAAACATTTCCAACGCCACCTCCAATAAACATGAGGTCACGTTCTTTTGGTGCCATGATGGGTTCATCCCAATCTACTATGTAGATATCAGAGGCGTCGCGGATTAGTACATTACCACCGTGAATATCCGAATGACACAACACAAACTTAGGCGAGTGACTTTGAAGTTTTTTAGCTAGTTGTTCAGCGCGATCTACTAGTCGACGAATGTCTGGCATGGTTTGCTTCATGAATTTTTGTAGTTTTAAACCCGTCTCATCAGTGATAGGGTTACTTTCAATGTGAGGGTAGATGGACCGAAGGGCATTACGCCATTTTGGTGAATAGGTCTCGCGTCTGATGCTTTTTTGGGTAGATGACGGTACTTCAATTTCATGAATCTGCTTTAATGCTTTGCCAAGTTTAATCCATTGATCATCTGTTAAACTGCGACTGAACCCATCCTGCCCTTCAATAAACGGGTAGACAATAAGAGTAAAATTCTCAATTGGCTGGGTTGATTTGCCATGAATTGTTTTGATAGGGGAAATGATCTGCTGTATTCCTGTTCGCTGCAATAACTCTACTATTTCAACGCTGACATCATGATTGTGTCCTAGCTTAAGTTTTATAAAGTAGGATACTTGATTAGATGTTTGAGCTTTATATATCGAAGCATGTGCATCCGCGCCTATAGGTAGAAACGCAAGAGTAGCGACTGTAACGCCATAATAAGTCTTTAGGCATTTAATGAGGACAACCTGCCGCATGCATGGTGGGCTCTCTAGAGGACCAAGAACCCCAGCAGGAAAAGAGCGAGCACGACTTGCTGTTCTTAAGCATGGAGAGTACACTAAAGAAGCCAGGGCAAAGCACAAAGAAGTGATGGACCTTATCAAAACCAGTAAAGATATGCTGAGTCGATTCTAGAGCGATTAAGAGAAAAGGCTCTCTTCTTCTCTCAATTAAATAGAGTTTTGATGATCTGCAATGACATCCTCAATGATGCGCCAACATTGTTTAGACTCTGAATTATTTGGATTGGTAAGACCTGCTGCAACTACCAAAGCTTTCCATAAAGTCCAACCTCGTGCGCGTGCCCATGTCCCTTTATCTAAACGAAGCGCTTTTTGAAAAGCTTCTCTGCTTTTCCCATGAAACAATGTCCAGTTGATTGCAAGATCACACGCTGGATCACCAACGGCCAGCTGGCCAAAATCAATGATAGCAGACAGTTTGCCATCATGTACTAATAGGTTCCCAGCGCTTATGTCTCCGTGAACCCATACTGCTGGATTTTCCCAGGAAGTCGAAAGAGCGGCTTCCCAAATTTCGGTTGCCACAGGGGCATCAATTTTATCCTTTAAAGTAGTGATAGAGCGACGTGTTTCATTGTCATAAACCGATAATGATCCACCTCTATAAAAGCTGTGTAATCCAGGAGGCGGTCCGCCTCTTGTATCAATCCTGTGGAGAGCCTTAAGGAAGTTAGCAAGGTCAATCGCAAATTCAGATAGGTTGTCTATTCTCCCAGAAGCCGCTGTCTCGCCTTCAAGCCATCGATAAATCGACCATTTCCAAGGATAGCCATATTCGGGATTCCCCATGGCTAGGGGCATGGGGATCGGAAGCGGGAGGGCTGAGGCTAATTTTGGCAACCACTGCTGCTCTTTTTCTACTTGCAACTCATATTCAGCAGCGCTTGGCAAACGAACTGACATGTCTTTACCCAGATGAAAAGTGCGATTATCCCAACCACTGGTTGCGACAGGATCAATAGGAAGTTCTTTCCATTGAGGAAATTGAGACGTAATCAGACGACGCACAAGAGAAGCATCTATTGCCACATGTTCTTTTTTCATTCGGCTATCTTAGCTGAGGCGGTTCTATATCTCATAAGGCAATTTACTCCTCTTCCTGCAAAAATGCCGAGGATAATGGCAGAGAAAAGTTCAATTCCAAGGAATAAGAGCGACCCATTAAGATGAGGCATCATTGAACTCATCATTCCAATTGAGAATTTTGAAGTAAAAATAGACATTGAAAGCATCAATGGAATCCAACTGCCTGGCATTTCAACTTTCTTTTTCTGTCTGTTGAATTGGAGGCTCAGTCTTTGCATATGCAAAAATCCGATCAAAAACCCCAGTCCTAGGCAAAGAAGCCAAAAAAGAATCGCTAAGGGATTAGTTCCATACTTTCCAAAAAACGAAAAAAGAGACCAACCAAAAAATATAGACGGAATCAAAAGCAAAACCGCTATAGGGACCGCGTTGGCTTTCCTTGCTTTTAAACCGCCCAGTAATAGAATGGCAAACAAAGGCCATACAAATACTGGGATTTTAGTTATTATTTGTAACATAAACTTCTCCACATTGTTCCTGTAACAAGGAAATATCCAATTCTAAATGGGCAAGCCCCACTCGAAGCGTCCTTAACCAATAAATTTTTTGCGGTGATTGCTTGAGTAAGAAATTCTCGATTTCTTTGTAGTTCTCTTGGAGTTTTTTCAACTCTTGCAGTTTCTCATTGCAGTGCTGCCGCATCTGTTCTTCAGTTGTTTCATCAGTAAAAAAGAGTTTCAATAAAAATTCTTCTCTATGCTGATCAGGGTCTGGAGACCTTTTAAACCATTCTAAAAAAGCTTTCCTTCCTTGAGTAGTGATGGTGAAAATTTCTTTTCTTCTTTTACCTACGTAAACTGGCTCAGCAGAAACAAACCCTTCTTTGGTAAGTAATTTGAGAGTAGGGTAAATGGAGGCATCCGATTCTTGCCAAAAATTGTTGGTCGATTGCTTAATCATTTGACCTATTTCATAGCCAGATAGCGAGTCGTTTAAAAGAAATCCTAAAATAACAAACTTGGTTTTCTTTTCTTTTGCCATAAACCGTTCTTCAATTTACCTAATGATTAGGTATCATAAGAAACAACGGACTATATGTCAACGTTTCACTAGGTCATGGACAAATAGCTTTTATTTTTTACGCAAATTTTACGCAATTGATCCTGTGGCAATGAGTGGATGGGATAATCGAACTTTCCACTTAGGCAAAGATATGTCAATTCGTTTACCAAGCGCTGCTGATTATGAATTACAGGTAGAAAAAGAGCATCAATGGCTACCGCAATTGGCTCCTGCACTTCCACTTCCGATTCCTGTTCCTCTAGCTATGGGAAAGCCTGAATATGGCTATCCCTGGAAATGGTCTATTTATCGATGGCTTGAAGGTGAAACTGCATCTTCTGGGAGAATAGCTGATCTTTCCGAATTTGCAGGTGATCTTGGTAACTTTCTAATAGCTCTCCATAAGATTAACGCTACAGATGGCCCATCGCCTGGATTACATAGTTTTTATAGAGGAGGTTCATTATCGGTTTATGATAATGATACACGTCGTTCTATCGCTAACTTGAAAGATAAAATTGATACCGCCGCTGCAACTGAGGTTTGGGAAGCAGCTCTTTCAACTTCTTGGAAGCATCAACCCGTGTGGGTTCATGGTGATATAAGCG
>CAMFJP010000106.1 GCA_945957075.1 uncultured Chlamydiae bacterium | reverse complement strand
AAAATAGAGAGCCTTGTCCAATAGCCCTAAATCAAGTATGCTTGCTTATTTTGTGGTTTGGGTCAAGTAGTAACCTCTAGTTGTTATTCGAGTTATAGGAGTTTTTGTGAAATACGATCATGAACGGATTGAAGCTAAATGGGGCAAATTTTGGGAAGATAGGGATGTCTTTCACGTAGAGGTGGATAAAACCAGACCCAAGTACTATGTTCTCGATATGTTTCCCTATCCTTCAGGAAGCGGTCTTCATGTAGGGCATGTTACAGGTTATACAACAACAGATATTTTAGCACGTTATAAAAGACAAAAAGGGTTTAACGTCTTGCATCCTATGGGGTGGGATAGCTTTGGACTTCCAGCCGAGCAGTATGCACTAAGAACAGGGGTTCACCCTTCTATTACCACGCAACAAAACATTCAGACTTATCGTAGGCAGTTAAAAGCGCTTGGGTTTTCCTATGATTGGAATCGGGAGTTTGCGACAAGTGATCCTAAATATTATAAGTGGACACAGTGGATTTTTACCCTTTTGTATCAAAAGGGTTTAGCTTACGAAGCAGAGGTTCTTGTTAATTTTTGTCCGCAGCTTGGGACTGTTCTTGCCAATGAAGAGATTGAAGATGGTAAATCCAAAGAGGGGGGGTATCCGATTGAAAGGAGGCCTTTGCGTCAGTGGATCTTAAAAATCACAGCGTATGCAGACAGGCTGCTTGAAGATTTAGAGCTGCTGGACTGGCCAGACCACCTTAAAAAATTACAAAGTAATTGGATTGGTCGGAGGGAGGGTGCAAAGATCCATTTTGGGCCTCTTTGTGTCTTTACAACCCGTCCAGATACTTTATTTGGCGTTTCCTATCTTGTTATTGCGCCAGAGCACCCTTTAGTTGATGTGTTTGTTTCCGAAGAATGCAAGGAAGCTGTTTCAGCTTACAGGCAACAGGTTTCAAGTAAAAGCGATCTGGAAAGGACAGATCTTAGCAAAGAAAAAACAGGCGTGTGGACGGGCGGTTATGTCGCACATCCGTTGACAGGGAGGCAAGTTCCTGTATGGGTTTCTGATTATGTCCTCATTAGTTATGGAACAGGTGTTGTCATGGGTGTGCCAGCTCATGATGAGCGCGATTTTGCTTTTGCAAAAAAATATGATCTTCCTTGTATTGCAGTCATAGATCCAGATATCCAAGATGAAAATATTCCAGAGGGACTTACAAAAGAGGATATGCGCCGTGAGGTTTTAGCTGGCAAAAGATGTTGGACAGGGTCTGGAATTTTAATTCAAAGCGCGCAGTTTACGGGTGCTTCTTGTGAGGTTGCGGGGACAGATATTGTATCGTGTCTTCAAAATCAAGGTCTTGGGGAGATGTGTGTGCACTTTCGGTTAAGAGACTGGTTGTTTTCGAGACAGAGATATTGGGGCGAGCCCTTTCCTGTTTTGCATTTGCCAGACGGCTCTTTGCGTGTCTTAGATCTTGATGAACTCCCACTAACGCTTCCAGATCTTGCAGAGTATAAACCTACAGGTACAGGAGAGGGGCCTCTTGCAAGAGCCAAAGAGTGGATAGAGGTTGAGGATATCAAAACAGGGCAAAGGGTTAGACGTGAGGCAAATACCATGCCCAACTGGGCGGGATCGTGTTGGTACTATCTCCGTTTTTGCGATCCTCATAATGAACATGCAGCCTGGGATGGAGAAATGGAACGCTACTGGATGCCGGTTGATATGTATATTGGCGGGGTAGAGCATGCTGTACTACATCTTTTATACGCACGATTTTGGCATAAGGTTTTATATGACTGTGGCTTTGTGAGTACAAAAGAGCCTTTTCAGACCTTGCGCAATCAGGGCCTTGTAACAGCAAGATCGTACCAGTATCCCCAAAATGGACTCTATGTTCTTCCAGAAGAGGTCTATGAGAAAAATGGCCATTTTTACCACCTAGGGACAGATACGGAGCTTGATGCTCAGATGGAGAAGATGTCCAAATCAAAGCTAAATGGGGTCTCCCCAGACGAAATTATTTCCATGTATGGAGCCGATACTCTTCGCCTATATGCTATGTTTATGGGTCCTTTTGACAAAGAAAAGGTATGGAATACAGATGCTGTTGGGGGCTGTCATAGATTTTTAAGCAGATTTTATGCGCTTTGTTTTTCAGATGCTGTTTTGGAAGAGGATTCTGATAAAACAGAAGAGAGCATGCGTTTAATTAGTAGACTTGTTCATCTTGTTGAAAAAGATATTGAATCTATGCAGTTCAATACGGCAATTGCTAAAATGATGGAGTGCTTAAATAACCTATCTCACTTGTCCGCCCTTTCAAGAAAGGGGCTTGTGATGTTTATACAGGTCTTATACCCCTTTGCTCCACATATTGCAGAAGAGCTCTTTGAACATTTTGGAAATCAGGAGGGGATAACGGATGCTCCGTTCCCGACAGTCAATCCTTTATATCTTGTAGATAGCACAGCAACGTATGTTGTACAGATTAACGGCAAGGTGCGCGGCAAGTGGGAGCTTGCAAGAGATCTTTCGGAAAAAGATATTATGGACTTTATACGCAAGCAGCCCCAATTAGAGAAGTATTTATCTGCGGAAATTTTAAAGGTTGTATACGTTCCGAATAAGCTGCTTAGTCTTGTTGTCCAGGCGCCATGATCGGTGCTCTATATGATGTCTTTTTGTGTCTAGTTGGAATTTTTCTATTTCCTAAGTGGTTATCCAAAAGGCACAAATTGCCCCAGGTCGTTTTGAAATCTAAGGTGATATGGCTGCATGCAGTTTCGGTTGGTGAAATGCGTGCAGCAGCGCCCTTGTTTTATGCTCTTCGCACGCAATATCCCGATGCCAGTATCCTTATTTCTTGTATTACCACAACGGGATTAGAGGAGGCAAAACGCTCGATGCCACATGCCGACATGCACTTTTTCCTCCCTTGGGATATTTCTTGGATTATACGGCCTCTTGTGCGCAAACTGCGCCCTGATCTTCTTATTCTTGTGGAGGGTGATTTTTGGTATCAACTAGTGCGTTCTGTTAAAAATCGGGGTGGCAAGGTGGCTCTTGTTAGTGGGAAGATTTCGGAGCGTTCTGCGCGCAGATGGAGTAAAGTTGTCCGTTTCAGTCACATGCTGTTTTCTCAAATCGATATATTTTGCGTGCAAAGTCTTTGTTTTCAAAAGCGTTTTTTATGTATGGGTGTGGATCCTGCAAAAATCAAGATTACAGGGAATTTGAAGCTGGATGTAGAGCCCTGTCTTCTTCTTTCTAAAGAAAAAGAAACGTGGAGAAAAAGGCTTGGGATAGCAGATAGACAACCTGTGATTGTCATTGGTTCAACGCATGATCCAGAAGAAAGGCTGCTGCTTTCTGCTCTTTTTACATTCTTACCTAAGGTTAAAATCCTTATTGCACCACGCCACCCAGAGCGCTTTGAAATAGTTGCACGTACGCTGGAACGTCTTGGCCTTTCCTTTACACGATTTTCAGAAAATAAAGCGGACGCAGCCTCTGTGATGCTTGTGGATACAATGGGTGTTTTATCAACCTGTTATCAGCTGGCGGATATTGCCATTGTCGGAGGCAGTTTTTGCTATCATTTGCAAGGTCATAATATTTTTGAGCCTGTCTCGTACGGCACTCCCGTTATTTTTGGTCCGTACATGAAAGCGCAACTCGATCTTGTCGATCTTATTTTAACCGCCTCTGCTGGGGAGAGCGTTTCTATCGACACTCTCGTTCCTATGGTGGCTGCATGGCTTTCTAGTGGCACGCTATTAGAGCAAAAAAAACAGGCTGCGCGCGCTTGTGCAGCTGCCGCCAAAGGCGCTACAAAAAAAACCCTCGCAGCTCTTAACTCATGTTACGAGAAAAAAGAAAAGAGAGCAGAAGGCTTGTAGCTAGCTTATAGAGACATGTCGGGGACAATGCCAAAGGACTTGTCCCCGACATGTCTCT
>CAMFJP010000105.1 GCA_945957075.1 uncultured Chlamydiae bacterium | reverse complement strand
ATCAAAAGATCCGTAAGGAAATTCTGAAAAAAACTGTATCGATAACTTGATATCCCAGGCTCTATTCACATCTATACGCAAAAAAAACATTTCTTTGAGCTGACAAATTAAAGAGCGGGCCTCGGCAACTCCAAGATGTCCCACTTTAAGCTTTGCAGAGACAAAACCCTCTTTCTTTCTTAAATACGCCTGTTTCATGATTTCGGAGGGCGTTCCCATTAAAAGTGCAGAAACTGGAACCTGGGTCCCCGCGCAACAGCCTTTTTCCAACGATTCCATGGCAAAGGCAACCGATGGGTACTTATCCTCCCCCTTTAGAGCAGAATAAACAGCCTCTTCTACAGTTTCCACGCTCCGGCCAGGTAATGGTGCTATATCAGCATATGCCCCATCCCGCCCAATTAGGCACCCATGCCTAACACCTACCATCTCGTGATCAATGTGATATCTATAGACCTGCATAATTGTCTTATTTGTATAGACCAAAAGCCGATAAGACACTAATATTTCCTCATTTCCTGCTAAAGGTACACTATGTCGAAAAAATTGGGTATCTTCACCCTAGCAATGATCAATGTGGCGGCAGTAGCCAGCGTGCGCAATTGGCCAACGATTGCAGAATATGGCCTCTCTTCCGTCTTTTTTTTAATTTTGGCGGCGCTATGCTTTTTTATCCCTGTTGCCATGGTTTCTGCAGAACTTGCAACAGGATGGCCTAAGACAGGCGGCGTTTTTGTTTGGGTAAAAGAGGCCTTTGGCCATAGAACAGGATTTCTTGCAGTCTGGCTACTTTGGGCAGAAAATGTCATCTACTACCCAACACTTTTATCTTTTATTGCAGGAACGATTGCCTATATTATCGAACCTGTCCTTGCAACCAGCACCCTCTACACCCTCTCTATTATCGTAGGGCTTTTTTGGATTACTACCTTTGCAAACCTTTTTGGTATGGGAGCATCTGGATGGATTAGCACAGTTGGTGTCATCGCAGGGACCCTCCTTCCAGGAGGACTGATTATTATTTTGGGTATGATGTGGTTTTTTTCTGGAAACCCGTTACATATCAGCTTTAGCTGGGAAAATCTTTTTCCTAATTTACACACACCAACGCAGCTTGTTTTTTTTGCAGGCGTGCTTACAGCTCTAGCTGGTCTTGAAATGTCGGCCGTGCATGCCCGTGATGTAAAAAATCCCCAAAAAAGTTACCCAAAGGCCCTTCTTCTTTCCACGCTACTTATTCTAAGCTTATACCTACTAGGGGTTCTAGCAATTGCGATTGTCATTCCACAAAATCAAATCAGTCTTGTTGCAGGCTCACTCCAGGCATTTTCTGTCTTTGTGAACGCATACCATATGCCCTGGCTAACACCCCTGATTGCTATTTTGTTAGCCTTTGGCGCTTTTGGAACACTAAGCACATGGATTGCAGGCCCAAGCAAGGGGCTGCTTGGCGCTGCACAAGGAGGCGATCTCCCCCCTCTCTTTCGCAGACTTAACCGCTATGGCGCACCCACAGCACTTTTGATTACACAGGCTGTTATCGTTACCCTCTTTTCCCTTGTTTTTCTTATCATGCCAACAGTCAGCAGTGCCTACTGGATTCTTAACGCAATGCTTGCAGAGCTCTATCTACTCATGTACATCCTGCTCTTTGCTGCAGCAATTAAACTGCGCTATAAACGCCCAGATGTCGTAAGAGCCTATAAAATTCCTGGGGGGGTCATAGGGATGTGGTGTGTGGGTGGAATTGGACTTTTGGGATCTGCAGCTACTTTTTTGATTGGCTTTTTTCCGCCAGAACAAATCAAAACGGGAAACGAAACCTTTTACGTCGTTTTTTTAATTGTAGGGATCCTGATTGCATGCACAGCCCCATCCCTTATCCTTATATTTAAAAAACCTCACTGGAACCACCAACTGTCTCACGAAAAACAATAGACATTTTCTACCCAATATTTTAAAAAGGAAGCATGACAACTTCTATCAAAGATAAAATCGTTTTGATTACGGGAGCCTCCAGCGGCATTGGCTGGGCTAGTGCTGAACTATTTGCAAGCCTTGGCGCCCGTATTATCCTTGCAGCAAGGCGGATAGATCGCTTAGAAACGCTCTCTACTCAATTACAAAATCGCTATCAAACAAACACGTTAACACTGCAGCTCGATGTCCGGGAACGCGCCCAAGTAGAAAATGCCATCTCGTCTCTCCCCCCCTCATGGCAGTCCATAGATATTTTGTTAAACAGTGCCGGGCTTGCGTTAGGCAGCGATCTACTCCAAGAGGGAACCCCAAGCAATTGGGATAATATAATTCAGGTAAATGTATGCGGGTTACTTTATATGACCCGCGCTATTTTACCAGGCATGATAGAGCGCAATACAGGGCATATTATCAACATCAGCTCAACAGCTGGGCACGAATGCTATCCAAGAGGCAACGTCTACAGCGCAACAAAACACGCTGTAAATGCCCTTAGCAAATCGCTACGTTTAGATCTATTGGGCACCCCCTTGCGCGTTACAAACGTCTCCCCTGGAATGGCCGAAACAGAATTTAGTCAGGTCCGCTGGAAAGACGTAGAGCGTGCTAAGCGATTTTATGAAGGATTTACCCCTCTATCCGCCGAAGATATTGCAGATGCCATTGTTTATGCTGCGACAAGACCCCCACATGTCGATGTTTCTGAAATGGTTATCTTTCCAACAGCACAGGCCTCCGTACACCATGTGCATAAAAAAGACAGCGTTCAACAAGACCTTTTTCGTTAGCCCTCTTCCATAACTCGCTTTGCTTGGTAACGCTGCGCTTTTTAGTTGATTTTCGGCGCTTTGACTCGCTCAAATATGAACTTATTTTCCGCGTTTGGTATTATGCAAAAGGTCTGTTAAACTAGAGTAGTCGCGCCTGCCACGAATCAACATGCGTTGCTACAAAGTGTACAATACCACAATTATCCAAAATCCAATCGTGATTGGAAATCTTCATCAAAGCGCACAAAGCAATATGCACACCACCATGAGCCACAATCATGACAGGCCCTGGATGCATAAGCGCCTTTTCCATTCCAAGAGCCACTCTATCTATGAACCCTTTGACAGGAGCATAACAGTCTTCAAGCAACTTCTCCCCTTTACCTTCCATAAACATCCATTCAATGGGAGAACATTCTTTAAATTCTGCAATCTCCACATGAGGCAGTTCTCTGCCTCCAGAAATAATAGCATGGGTTTGCTTAGCTCTCAGCAAAGGACTTACACAGACTGTTTTAACAGGAAGACGCGCAATGCTCAAAGCTATATCTTCTGCCTGTTTTCTACCTGTTGCATTTAAAGGAATATCTCCTGGATCATCTATAATTATATTTACTTTACCTGCGGCCTCCATATCTAAAATCGCCTTATTATGGTCGGTTTGCCCATGGCGCACAAAATAAAATTCTTTTTTAAGAACCATATAACCTCTACGATCAAAAAGTTAGCAATATTTTAACATAAGGCTTTATAATGTCACACTCTCTTATCTATTTTTTTGTGGTGGCCATCATGACAAATAATCTAACAGCCCATTCTCCCAACATCGCCATCATTGGAGGTGGTCTTGCTGGATTGACAACAGGCTGGCGTCTACAAGAAAAAAATTTAAACATTCACATATATGAAGCACGTCCTCGAGCTGGCGGCCGTATCTTTACAGTTTACCTAAATGATACCCCTTGCGAGCTAGGAGGGCATAATATCGCTGATGGAGGAGAGGCCACCTATACAAAACAACTAGCACATAAATTAGGCCTTACCCTATACGAAACGCATCTACCTCCAATCGTACACAACTATTTTGACGGCAACACGCTAATTTTAGAAAAAGATTTAATGTGCCACATCCCACACTTAAGCGCCCAGCTAATAGATGCTGCCCGCACAGGAAAAAATATGCGCGATGTGCTGCAAAGCCTTGTGACTCCAAACACTCCCCTATATCACGTACTTGCAACACGCCTTGCTGCTTATGAAGGTGCCCCTATAGAACAACTTTCTACACTATATATCAGC
>CAMFJP010000104.1 GCA_945957075.1 uncultured Chlamydiae bacterium | reverse complement strand
TATCAGACAGGGGATGAACTCATTTCTATCCTTTGTGATTTTGAAAGGCACTTGATGCAATCTGGAGTGATGGATCAAGGGCTTTTTGACGCCATAGGGCATCTTAAGTGGGTCGATAAAATGTGCGCCCTTTTGATTTCAGGCGATCCCGAATCGATAAAAAAAGTAGAAGACCTTTTAGCCCGTTTTGATATCCCTCAGGCAAAAGGGGAGTCTGCAATTGAAAATATTGATAACACAAGCTTTTTGATCTATAAATTGCAGTATCACCAAGGTAGCGACATCCAAGCAGCTTTGAAAGAGGTTGCAGCATCGTTAACAAAAGGGCCAAGCGGCGGTAATCAGTCCCTTGTTGGGGTTATTAATTCTTTGCAGTGGATTCAAGTGACAAATTCCCTACTAGGCACAGGAGATCAAAACATTTTAACAAGGCTCAAAGAACTGATTGAAAACCTTGATGTGCCTATGCGTCAAGTCTTTATCGAAGTTTTGATAATAGAAACAACCCTAAGTAATGCGCAGAATTTTGGGTTGCAGTGGGGTGGTAAGCTCCAGTATTTTTCTAGACTTGCCGGTGGTACTGGTAACTTCCCAGCAGCAGATCCTAATGTAGGCGCCATTGCAGGCCCCAGCATTCAAAACCCGCTTAGTGCTGTTTCTGCAACACGTACGCCTAATGCAAATACAGATATTCCATTTGCAACAGGATTTGATTTTGGTGTCATTGGCGATATCATTATGCATAAGGGCAAATCCTTTCTTTCGTTAGGCTCTCTTGTCAATGCATTGCAGACAGATACCGATAGCACGATTGTGATCAATCCAAAAATCATTACCCAAGATAATACAAATTCAACCATCTTTTTTGGACAAAACGTTCCCTACACAGCCTCTGTTGTGACCAACCAATCTTCAAATACCATTCAATCCAATAGCTTAGAATATCGTAATGTCGGAGTGAATTTAAGCATCACCCCATTGATTGGCAATGCCGATGTGATTACATTGGATATTGCCAATGAATTAAGCGCGATTACCAATAACATTGCTGGTAGTAACGGGGGTGTTAATGGAATTCAGACGACACAAAGCACAATGAGCACCCGTGTTCATGTTCCAGATAAACATTTTCTTGTTTTAAGCGGAATGGTACAGGATTCTAAAACCCATTTCCGTTCTTCTATTCCTTGTCTTGGAGGGCTTCCCGTTATAGGCGTTGCCTTTAGTGAAAATGATCGCTTAGATGCAAAGAACAATGTGATTATTTTCATAAGACCACATATCATTCATTCATTCGATGAATACAAACAGCTCACAGAGCATCAGGAAGATGTTTTTAGAGAGCAAGCTGTCCTACCCGTTTTGAAAGAGGAGTTTGACGCTGGGGTAGACATCGTAAAAACCATCGATTAAAAAACTCACAACTGAGGTTCATAACCTGAGTGTTTGGGTTTTTAGGTTAAAAAGGAGTGATGTTGTATCTCAGCAACCTGTAGAGATGGGCGAGAGCGCTGTTTTTAGCGTACAGAATGACTTTTTCGCGTGTTGCGCCTTTGACGAGGATCTTGCCGGTATGACAGGGCGCGCCGCGTTTGCCTATGGCAATCCATACGGTGCCAACAGGCTTTTCTTTTGAGCCGCCATCTGGCCCTGCGATTCCTGTCACAGCAATGCCGTAGTCTGCTGGGGTCTTTGTAAAGAGGCCCTCAAGCATCGCACAGGCAGTTTCTGCAGAAACAGCTCCATGATGTGCGATTGTAAGCGAGGGAACATCTATTAGTTTCTCTTTGAGGATATTAGAATAGACAACCAACGATCCTAAAAAATAGGCAGAAGAACCAGGAATTTTTATTAAGGAGGCTGCGATTTCGCCCCCTGTGCACGACTCAGCAAGGGCCAGAGAGTGTTTTTTATCGATGCAGATGTTGTGAATAGCTTGTTCAAGCGAATTTTGGAAAAGATGTGTTGGAAATGTAGTGTCAATATGGGCCGCAAATGCATCTAAAGCGTTTTGGTTCCGTGAGGAAAGGCTAAGTTGCAAAAAACCATAGTGGGGGTAGATGCCAACAGAAACAGACGGGTCTTTTTGTTTCCATGTGCGTATCAGAGGGTCAACAGCATCTTCTGTAAGTAAACAGAGGTTGCGATAGGCATATAAAAGGGGAGACTTAGGAGGGATTGTTTTATGCAAATAGGGGAGAACCTGATCTATAAATAGCGCTTGCATTTCTTGAGGAACACCTGGTAGGGCAATGACAATACAGTTTTGTTCATGAAAAAGAAGGCCGGGAGCTGTGCCGATAGGGTTGATAAGCGGGGTTGCCTTGCAAGGTATTGTTGCTACATTGTTTAACGAGGAGAGTTCTTTGCCAAAGCGTTTTTCGATTTCTTGTGCGACTTTTCCATTGTATGCAGAGGGAGATTGAAATAATGTTTCAAGGGCATTTCTTGTTATATCATCCTCTGTCGGCCCAAGGCCACCTGTCATAATAACAATGTGCGCTCTGTCTATAATGATTTTAAGCTCTTTGGCAAGTGTCTCTTTTGTGTCGGAAAGGCAGGTGTGTCTTGTTACTTTCCATCCATGACGAGTGAGGTGATGGCTAATAAAAGCGGCATTTGTATTTACAGTGTTTCCGGAAAGGATTTCATCTCCGATAGCTACAACTTCAACGAACATAAATATCTGCTGGTTTTAGGTAGGCATTAATCCAAGGAAGACAATTTTTCCCAAGACGTAGTGAGGTATAGACCACTTTGCCCTGAGTGACAAATTGCACTGGAAAGGTTTCTGTGCGTACCCATTTTGAGAGCATGGTAAAAAGATCGGTATTGGGGAATGCGGGCCCTTTTCCTACTTTGGCGATCTGTTTTGAAATCGGGTCTTGGTATACATGAGGATAAGATAATTGCAGTCCCCACGATATGCTATTTTGTGTAAACACCATAGAGTGCACTTTCTGGTCTACCGACGATAGAAAAAAGTGATGGCGTTGCAATTGAATAAGGGGTTTGATTGGTTTAATAAGAAAGCGTTCTTTGCCAACTGGCATGGCATAAAGGATCTCTTCTGTTGCTGTAAGGACAGAGGAGAAGAGGGAAGCGCACTCATGTTCTATGGAGCTTGGATTGGACCCCTGTTTTAGCGCTTCAATATAGCGCGTATAGTGCGCAAGAAAAAAGTCGGGATCGATACGTGATTTTCCCTCTGCCGCAGGGGAGCTAACAATATGGAGATAAGAGGGTGATAGATGGGCAAGCAGATTTGCCATTTCCTCTGGATCTATAAGCAGTTGGTGTTTGATGCATTTAGAAATATGCAGGGTGCCTTCGGTCTTAGGATGGCTTATGCGCATAAGAACGTTTACATAATTTAGATAGAATAATAAAAGCGGTTCCGCAGAAAATAAACGCATCTGCCGCATTAAAAATAGGGCAATTAATCCCCCATAGTTTGAAATAGAGCATATCAACAACATGTCCGTAAAGAAAGTAATCGAGCACGTTGCCAATAGCTCCAGAAAGAATTAGGGCAAAGGCAAAAGTCTCCCGATAGGAGAGTTTTGTTTTGCAAAAATACCATAAAAGCAGCCCTGTAACAACAAGCCTTGTTAGAACAAGTCCATACTGGGCTTGCGCAAAGATCCCAAAAGCAGCGCCTGTGTTTGTAATGTGAACAACTGAGCCCTCGATGCCAAATAGATTAGAAAAAAGCCCGATTCCTCCATATGGGTACCCCCCTGCTTTGAGAGGTAGATACAAATGGACGCATGACTTAGACCACACATCGACACCGAGTAATACAAAAGCTACAAGACAAGAGACAATTTTCACAGCAGCCCTTTTTCAAATTGCTCTTGGGCGTGTACTGTCATTGTTGCGTAGGGAATCGCTTCAAGGCGTTTAATGGGGATGTCCTCTCCTGTGATGTCACAGACGCCGTATGTGCCTTCATCTATTTTTTCAAGAGCTCTTTCTATTTGCCTAAGAATGCCTATTTCCTTGTCTCCAACTTCTAAACTAATTGTCCGGTCAAAGTCATCGGTTCCCTCA
>CAMFJP010000103.1 GCA_945957075.1 uncultured Chlamydiae bacterium | reverse complement strand
CATGAAAATAGGCGCCCCCTCTCTTTTTTTGGTAAATTTAATTTTAAAATCTCCATCCATGCAGGAACCCCAGCTCGGGAAAATAGCATATAAAGTGCTGAGGCTAAGACAATAAACCATCCCGCATCAAAAAAGGGGAAAAGAAGAAAGGGGGCCCTTGCTAAAAGTCCTGGTAGGACTATATTAAAAATAAGCTTGTCATTGCGTTTGCAACTGTAAGAGCCCCAATAGAAAGAAAGGAGCGATACAGCAGGGCGCAGCATCGTTAAGAGGGCGATATGCAGCGCATTGGCGCCGACATCTTTGCGTAAAATAAAGGGCAGCCACGCGTATAGAGCGATTAGAGGTTCGGATAAAAGACTCACCCAGAGGAGGGTAGATCTTGTTTTATAGAAGCAAAGATCGCGTATGTGCATGAACGTGCATTCTAACACTATAGGGGGATTTCCCTCAAAAAGTAATGAGAGGTCTGAAAAATTAAAATTTTAGTATTGTGGATTAATTATTACGTAGTGTGATATTATCATTAATAATCTAATTTAAAGGTTATCTTTATGTTTATTAGCTATTTTTCACAATTGCCGGTAGCACACCCCCCCCATTTCTATCCGGTAGCACACTCCCTTCCTAGGGTCAATAAAAAGCCTCCTCCTAGGGCCTGGGTTCCTTACCCGTTCTTTGCACGTCATGTGATCCAAGAGCTGGTCCAACAGCAGCCTAAATTTGGCGCACGCTATTTAGCAACTAAACACGGCGAAGTTTTAATGCATACGAATTCCGCTTATGGACGTATGAGAGTAGTTGGGTTTTCGCGAAAAACAGTTGAGGATCTTTTGCAAATGAATTTTGGCCAGCCTGGCGGCAGATGGCGTGAGGGAAGACCAGCACCTGCTCGATACGAAGGACCACTTTCGATAGAGGTGAGCCTGTTTCAAAACGAAACAGACCGACAGGGTCGCCCTGTTTGGATCCCTGCGTACTCCTATCAAGGTGCTATTCCTCCCGAGGTAAAAGAGAGAGCTCGTAAAGCCGAAAAAGCAGGCCCCCCGGTTACAGAAGAAGGGAAACATGCTAAGCAAAAACCCCCTACAGTGGTTAGACCTTAGAAGGCAGCGCTAAGCTCCAGGTAAAATAGCTGAGATCTAGAGTCGCTGTTCCAATAGTAATCGTAGGAGGCAAGAGCGCTCCATCTTTTGTTAAATAGCGTACGCAAGGCTGCCCCTCCCGTTACATAAATATGGTCTCCACCGAATAGAGGAACTTGCGTTACGCTGTTGAAGTCAACAGATGAAATGGAGAGGTGATGCTTTTGTGGGGTGAGCTCATATTGCCAAGCGCCTCTCACTTCTGGTAGCCATGTTACAGACCCTTTTTTCCATGTGCCTCCAATACTTCCTCCAAGGGATGCGCGCGTGGATCTAGAAGATTGATCCTCCACGTGTACTGTAAGTCCAAAGGGGTCTTTTTCGTCATAATGTGAGATATTTAAATAGCTAAATTGCACAGAGGCAAGCGGTGTTGCTCGGATATGGCTCCATAGAAAATCATATCCTATCCCTAAAAATCCATCGCCTTGCCAGCCGTGTGTTTTTCCTTTTAAGTTCAATTGGGTTGTGTTTCTGTGGATATGGTATAAGTTGTGGCCTATATCGATCGCAGCATCGACAAAAAAGTGACGATTTTTCATAGGTAAAAACGTTGTGTATAGCTTGCCCATGACAGTTTGCAGGGAGAAATGCCCCCATTTGTGGTCGACGTGACCGTGCAAGCGCTCATAGGTTAAAGAGGCGCCTATCCCAATTCGAGACCATGCATAATCAAGTCCAAGCACCCCGCCGAGAGAATGGAATGAAAATCCCCTCTGCTTAGATATCCCATCGACATCCCCAAGAGATCCAAGAGGGGCGATATATACAGAAAGGGGGCGCTCTTTTTCACGTTCTCTAAAGCGCGTGGCTGTAATGACAGGTGGTGGAGTAGAATCTGTATCCTTTGGCTTTTGTGTTTGAGGAGAAGAGAGTAGAAACCCTTCGCCTGCATCGGCTAAAAAGGCAAGTTCCTCTTTGTGTTTTACTGGATGGGAAAGTCTTGAACGCACATAGTCTAATCTATTTTGAAGCTCCATCATGCGCGCATTTGCAAGGTTGAAAACGGGAATGGCAAGATTAATATAGTTTGAAAATAGCGTCTGTATGGGCTCTGGAGGTGCGCCGCAGGCAGAAAAAAATAAAAGAACTTGATTGGGATCGTATTGCACGTAAGCGCTAAGACAAGGGGGAAGGTTTGATTGGAAAGAGGAAAATCTCCCAGAGATAGGTTCTCCAGCCGAGCTATCAAGGATGACCACGCTTTCGCCGTCGGAGTAGCTTGCGCCAGGCAGCGCTTGAAAGGTCAAAGTACCATCTAGCGTCGCTTTTCCGATCGAAACAACAAGCTTGTCTGTTTGAGCTGCGTTTAACCCCTTAATGAGTAGATTTCCATTTTCTTGCTGGGTGTAGTTGCCTCTTATCGTGAGTGTGCCTATGGTTGTGGGGCTTCCGGGATTTACGGTTCCCCTTTCGTTTATAATATTGGCAGCTCCAAAGCCCAAGGTCCCAAAACCATTTAAAAGAGAGGGAGCAAAAAGAGTTATGCTGCCTCCTGTGGATACGACATCGCTTGCGCTGCGCCCTATAGTGACCGTTCCATCGTATAAAGTAAGAGGGGCTAGCACACCTTGGGTTCCTTCAAAGAGGACAATCCCGGAGCTATCTTTAAACAGCACCCCATTGAAAAACTGTACGTCAAAAAAATTAAGATCATAGTCTATATTGCCACCCGAGGGCACATCGAGGACAACGGCATTTGTGCCAAGATCGATAGTCATGAAGCCAGAGGCCGTTCCAGAGCCTGAAAATGTTCCATGACCACCTTTTAAAGAGTCATATACAATGCTGCCTCCACCTGAAAGAAGGATGTTAGATATGTGTATAAGACCATTTGCGCCTATGGTGATAGGCTGAGTGATAGGAGTGCAGAGAGGCGCCAGAGTGTTTGTGATTTCAAGAAAAGAGATGCCGCCAAGTTCTCGAACCTCTCCGAAGCTACCTGGAAGTGTTGTTCCATAGCATACTAAATGTCCTATCGTGTGAGTTCCAGATAAGGGCGCGTTAAATGAAAGAGCTCCTCCTTGCAAAGTCACTGTGCAATTGTGATCAAAAAGATCATTCACATTGTTTGTGGAAAGGTCGGTTCCTGGATACATGACTATTCCCCTGCAAGAAATAACAGGTGTCCCAGCGCTTGTAGCACTGATTGCTAAAAAAGCAGATTTGACAGAGATCATGTCTCCAAAATAGGGAGCTCCAATAGAAAATACATTTGTTCCTGTTCCTGATAGAACAAGAGGTCCTACATTTAAAATTGTGCCGGGACCAAGTCCAACTGTGTTGGAATTGCCACCTGCTGTGATATATAAGCCATCAGCAGTTAAAACCGTTATTGGATTGGCAATAGTTAAGTTAAGAGAAGTAACATCAATCGTTGCGGGAACCCCTGGCGTAGTATTGAAAATAAGAGGAGTTGCTATTCCAAAGTCGATTGTAAAATTTGAGGTTGCGGAACTGACCAAGTGTCCAATTGTAATAGGGAAGCCAGATGAGGTAATGGTTCCGCCTCCAGAGGGCATTTTAGAAAAAGTTGCGATGTCGTTCGCGACATTTGGGTGTGCGGAGCCGCCTCCAGGGTAGATCCAATTGCCGTCTACTACCCAATCTCCACCGCCTAGTAAATCCCAGCAGGCGCTGTCTGCAAATGCCGACTTTGTCGCTATTAGAGATAGGAATAAGCTACACTGTGCGGCCCGTTTTTTCCAATTCATGCGAGCACCTTCCACGTAAGATTTAAGTCTTTCATAAGAAAAAAAATACTTTAATGCAAGAAAGTTGAAAAAGATTTGCGGAAAAATACACAGATTGCGTATGTTGTTTACTTCCTGAGAGTGAGAAACTCAAGCAAGGAAAAATGTGGTCCTTCGAACCACAGCGCTTCGCAAAAGAGCATCTATTTTGACAGTCAAAATGAAGTGATGAATAAAAGTTAAGAACGTGCAAGCTTGTGAGGGGACACGTAT
>CAMFJP010000102.1 GCA_945957075.1 uncultured Chlamydiae bacterium | reverse complement strand
CCAAGGGCTCCAGACCACAAAGAAAGCAATACGCAAAGGAGCATAAAAATTGCAGCAGTCCACCCTGTGATTTTCTTTAAAACATCAGCTGTCGACGTCCCAAACAAAGAATCTCCTGCATCGCCTCCAAAGGAAGCGCCAAGCCCCATACTCTTACTTTCCTGAACTAAAATCACAAGACAAAGAAAAACACAAAGCAACAAAAAAAGGGTCACAGCAAAATAAAAAAGAAAAGTCATGACACAGCCTCCGCTGCTAGTTCAACGATTTTCACAAATGAATCTACTTGTAAAGAAGCCCCACCCACAAGCACACCATCGACATCATTTAGAGAAACAATTTCTTGGACATTAGAAAAAGAAACCGATCCCCCATATAAAATATCAACAGATCCTGTTAGCAAAGATCTACAAAAGGCATGTATGTTTTGGACATAGCTTGTTGTGGCTGTCTTACCTGTTCCAATAGCCCACACAGGCTCGTATGCTACCATCAAAGAAGAAAAATTGTCTATTCCCTGTAAAGCAACGCTAAGCTGCCTTTCAAGCACCGCGTGCGTCTCCCCCTTTTCTTTTTCTTCTAACGTTTCCCCTATGCATAAGATAGAAGGAATCCCCTGAAAGAGAGCGCGCGCTAATTTTTTATTCACCACAACGTCTGTTTCATGAAACATTCTTCGGCGCTCAGAATGCCCTATCAATACAAATTGAGCCCCCGCGTCTTTTAGCATACGGGGAGCGATTTCTCCAGTAAACGCGCCCTCTTCATGCTCATTAATATTTTGAGCTCCAATAGAGAGCCTAGAGCCCTTAGCAGCCTCACTTGCAGCATAAACTGCTGTGTAAGGGGCAGCAATCCAGGCGGGCACCTTAATTCGAGGCGCTGCATCACGTACAAAAGACAAAGACTCGGCAATGGTCTTATACATTTTCCAATTGCCTACAACAAGAGGTGGCTTTTTCATAACAACTAGTATACACTTCATCCCAAAACCAAGTAAATGGAATTATGTAAATGGATACCCCTCTTTCCGTTTCGGAATTTACATTGAGCATGAAAAAGCATATTGAAGGGCGCTTTGCCTCTGTATGCATTAAAGGAGAAATCAGCAATCTCAAAGAACAAACATCTGGTCATTTATATTTCACCTTAAAGGATGCAGATGCTCAGCTATCCGCTGTGCTCTTTAAAGGAAATACAAGGGGTCTTGCAAGACTTCCTAAATCAGGCGATCAGGTCATCGTAAAAGGAGAAATTTCCGTTTACTCTCCACGTGGCACCTACCAGATCCTAGTACGAGAACTACATTATGCAGGCCTCGGAGAGCTTCTTTTGCGCTTGCATGAACTTAAATTAAAATTAGAGGGTCTTGGCTGGTTTGATTCTAATAAAAAAAAACGCATCCCCAGGATCCCCAAAGTCATCGGCGTTGTGACCTCTCCAACCGGCTCTGTAATTCAGGACATTTTACACGTTCTTTCTCGGCGATTTCCCAATTTTCACCTAATTCTAAACCCTGTAAAGGTTCAAGGAGAAGGGGCAGCTGAAGAAATTGCCAAAGCAGTTGAGCAGTTTAATACCTATAACCTAGCTGATGTGCTAATTGTTGGAAGAGGAGGAGGATCCCTCGAGGACCTATGGGCTTTCAACGAAGAAAGGGTAGCCTCTGCCCTCTATCATTCTAAAATTCCAATTATTGCAGCAGTAGGTCATGAAACAGACGTCTCGATCGCAGATTATGTTGCAGATGTACGGGCGCCCACCCCCTCCGCAGCCGCAGAACTCGCCATTATAGAAAAAGCGCATCAACTCGACATGCTTGAAAAAACAAAAAAACGACTCCAACACCTTTTAAAGGCGAAAATTTCTACGCACAGAGCTCATCTTGCAGGCATTCAAAAACACCCACTATTTATCTCTCCCTACCATTTACTTGGCAAGTATCATCAAAACTTAGATGATGCAAGAGACAAAATAGGAACATCCATGCGCCATCTTATTTCTACCAACCAGATGCGTCTTGCTACTGCAGAAAAAAGACTCCATTCTATGCAGCCAAAAAAACATATTACCCAGTTAAAAGAAAAACTGGATGCTCTGGTGTCGCATTTGCGCGCCCTAAACCCCAAAAACATCTTATCCAAAGGGTACTGCATCCCCTTTTCGGAAAACAAAGATTCCGTTATCCTCTCTTCTCAAGGTCTTGTAGAAAATCAACCCCTATGTCTGCTTTTTCATGATGGAGAAGTGGCAACAATTGTACAAAATATAAAGGAAATACAGTGACAGACGCTAGCCCCTATTCCTTTGAACAAGCTTACGCGCGTTTAGAATCGATTTTAGAAAAAATAGGGTCTGGAAAGGTCTCTCTTGAAGACTCCCTATCTTTATATGAAGAGGCAGAAAAACTTATAATTTCTTGTCAAACACGTCTAAACGAAGCTGAAAAAAAGGTAGAAATTCTTTTAAAAACGCGCACAGGAGATCTGGTTTTAGACGAGAATCAACAACCTGTAACGCAGCCCTTTGCCTAATGAATTTGCGCGCACTCTCGACACCAAGAGACCTTCAAAAATATAACATCGAAGAACTGACTCTGCTATGTCAAGAAATCAGACAGTACATCATTGATGTGGTATCTCGAAAAGGGGGGCATCTCGCCTCTAATCTCGGCGTAGTCGAATTGACGGTGGCCCTCCATTACGTGTTTAATACTCCTCTGGATAAAATAATTTTTGATGTTAGTCACCAATGTTACCCTCACAAGCTGCTTACAGGAAGATATGATCGATTTCCCTCCTTACGTCAGTTTTTAGGGCTATGCGGGTTTTCTCACCCAAATGAATCCCCATACGACCATTTTTACGTAGGACATGCTGGCACAGCCCTGTCCCTTGCTCTTGGCATGGCCACAGCACGGGCTATCCATGGAACCAAAGAACACATTGTCCCTATCATAGGAGATGCAGCCTTTACCTGCGGACTAACTTTAGAAGCTCTAAATAACATTTCAAAAAAATTACCGCATTTCATCATCATTTTAAACGATAACAACATGTCCATCTCCAATAATGTTGGTGCTATTCCAAACATTCTCGGGAAAACTTTTTTCGAGTCTTTTGGCCTTTCCTACCAAGGTCCAATCGATGGGCATAATCTCCCCCTACTTATTGAAACCCTCTCCAATTGCAAAGAGGCAAACCACCCCATCTTAATTCATGCTCAAACCACAAAGGGACAGGGCATGCCGATTGCAACAGAAAACCCCATCTCTTATCACGGCTGCAAACCCTTTGACAGAGAAACTGGAGCCTTTGTCTCTGGAGGAGAAAACAGCTTTTCATTCCCTCAAATTTTTGGCAAACATCTGCTTGAAATGGCAGAAAAAAACCCCAATATTATCGCTATTACCCCTGCTATGCCAGCTGGATCATGTCTATCTGCATTTATGAAAAAATATCCAGATCGCTGCTTAGATGTAGGGATCGCAGAAGGACATGCTGTAACCTTTGGAGGAGGAATCGCCCAGAACAAAAAAATCAAAGTGTTTATCTCCATTTATGCAACCTTTTTACAGCGTGCCCTAGACAATCTATTTCAAGATGTTTGCCTGCAACGAGCCCCTGTCGTTTTTGCAATCGATAGAGCGGGGATCTCCGGACCCGATGGCTCTACGCATCACGGGATTTATGATATTTCGTTTTTACAAGCAATGCCTGGAATGGCAATTTGCCAACCAAGAAACGGATCTCTTTTAAAAGAGCTCATGGAAAGCTCCCTGTCTTGGAACGTTCCGTGTGCCATCCGCTATCCAAATCTCCAAGCAGACCTCAGAGAAAACACAGGCGCACATCGCCCAATCGGCAAGGGGGAATTACTGCGCCAAGGAAAGCAGATTGCAATTATCGCCCTTGGGCATATGTGTACAGTCGCCCTTGATGTGTGCGCTCTTTTGCATCAAGAGGGCCTAACTCCTACCGTGATAGACCCCATATTTGTTAAACCCCTCGACGAAGAGCTCCTCTCTACGATTTTTTCAACACACAAAATGATTGTAACCCTAGAAGAGCATGCCGTAAACTCTGGCCTTGGAATGGTCATTAACAATTTTATTATTGCAAAACAATACAACCACCTCACCGTTCTTAATTTAGGCATTCCAGATACCTTTATAGACCATGGCAGCCATAAAGAATTGATGGAATCTCTTGGACTGT
>CAMFJP010000101.1 GCA_945957075.1 uncultured Chlamydiae bacterium | reverse complement strand
CTATAAGCTAGCTACAAGCCTTCTGATCTCTTTTCTTTTTTCGCGTAACATGAGTGAGTGAGTTACGCAAGATGTCTAATCTCGTGTTCTTATGCATTTTGGTATTACTTATAGTGGGCTGGGCTTGTGTTTATTTCTTACAGAAAGAATGCTTGTAAAAGCGATGACGGCTGCGATTGCAAAAAAAGCGATTAAGGTGTCTTGTGCAAGGAAGCTGCAGATAAGGGCGATAAGAGCGCAGCCGCCAGCCGGAAGGGTTAATGAAAGGGCGCTTAGCGTTTTTCCTGGGAGGCGGAAGGATTTGGCTACTGGGGGCATATGGTGTAGGCGCAGGAAGGCTGCAAAGAGCATAAGGTATAAACACAGATACAGCTCTGCTGCAAGGATCGGTAAGACCAAAAGAGCATCTGCAAGGTATAGATTTCCAAGGATGACAAGGGAGATAAAAACAGCTTGTAAAAGAAGCGTGGATTTTGTTGTTTTAATTAGGGATAGAGCAGGTATCTTTTGCGCAGCTTGAGACAGGATTTTGTTTGGACCTAGCATCCACGTGTTTACAACTGCGATAGCGCCTATGGCAAGGCAGAGGGCAAGCGCTGGGATATAGGCGGATAGGTGGTGTGTATCGAGAAGGTAGGCAAAGGCTTGGATGGATCCATGTACGCGTGTTAGATCTTCGGAGGGAATAGAGAGGGTGAGGGTGTATATTCCCAAAAGAGGGAGAATTGTAAGGCACAAGAGAGCAATTGAAAGGGCTTTGGGATAGGTTTTAGCGGGGGTTTTGACATCGGAGCCGTAAGCTCCTGGCATTTCCAGGCCCATTAATGAAATTACGATGATAGACAATAGAGGCCAGGAGACAGCTGTTGGTAATGAGGGAATAGCTGCTGGAGTTTTATCATTTAACCCAAGAAAAATTATAAAAATAGCAGGTAAAAAAATGCCACAAAGAGCTCCTATTGCGCTAATCAGAGCGGAAACGCGGACGGGGAGCATATTAAGCAGCGTTAGAATCCATAGTAGAGGCAAAGCGATTAGTGTGCAGAAAACGGGGTTGTCAGCGTGATTTGGAAAAAAGATGTGACTGAGGGTTGTTGTAATAAATAGTAGCGCGCAGGGGATCCAGAGAATGTTTTGTACCCAGAGTAGCCAGGATGCTGCGAGTTCTATGCGTGTGCCAAAGGCTTTGCGCATCCAGACATTAAGGCCTTCTGGATGGCTGGAGCTTAGCTCGGCTGCGATGCAGCCAACGGGTATAAGGAAGAAGAGGAGCGCTGCAAGGTAGATAAAAAAAGCGCCTGCCCCATATTCTGCAAAGGCAGGCCAGCTTTTGACTCCCCCGAGAGCAGTCATTTGAATGAGAAATAGAGAAAAAAGGCCAAGTGGACGGACCACGGCGTGCATGGAAAAAATTATGCTTTAGAGCGTTTTTTTTCTTGCTTTGCTACCTTTTTTTCTTTTGCTGTTTTTTGTGGTTTTTTCTTTGTCTCTTTACGTGCGTCTTGAGATTTACCCATAATATGATCTCCTTAAGTGGGGGATTATGCCAAACGCAGCAAAGAATTTCATACTTGAGGAGCTTTCGCGCGCCCACATGTGAAATTCTTTGCTGCGTTTGGTGTTAACCCCACTCTACAAATTTATAATAAAAAAATCAATTACCTTCCGCTTCCGAAAGCAACGTTTCCGCCTTTAGACATTGGGTTGTGTCTTGGAGGAGGAAATTGCACAGGAGGAGTCTGTACTGAAACGACCCTATGTGTGAGGGGAGGAGGTGTTCTGTCCAGAAGAGGTGGAGAAGGCGGACGCTGGAAAGGTCTTTCTACAACTCTTTCTATAAAAACAACGCGGTCTCTTAGAGGGGATGGAGGGCGTTGTAGCATGGGGGTTTCGCAGATAACGCGCCGTGCTCCATAGGGAATAGCTGGAGGTGATAGGTTTAACGCAGGCACAGCTGGGGGTGCTAGATTTAATGGACGTGCGAGCTCTCTTCTTCTTGCAGCATCGGCGCCAAAGGGAACATGTCCTGTTGGTGGTATACTCATAGTTACGCTCCTTTATAGTTGTTTTACTCTGACATAATGATTCATGGGGACGTTGATCAGTACATGGTCATATCCATAAACGCGATCTGTCCAGCTTGTGTTTACTCCGACAATTAATGTGTCATTAATATTCCAATGATCAAAAAGATATAGATCTGAGCTTGAAACTTTCCAAATGGATCTTTCGCTAAGACCATTAATTACATAGACGTAGCCTTCAGCTAGATCTAAACCTGTTACCCAAAAAGTGTAGGTTCCAAATGCTAAAGGTCCTATGAAGGGAGAGACGTGGACTTCGCTTCGTGCGGTTTCGTTTTTAAGATAGTAGGGAGAGGATGCAAATATCCCTGTATTTGGTGAGATAGAAACCCAGTCTTGAGATCTCCACGAAAGGATTTTTCGTGCATCTTGACTGTGAACAATCCATTCAGAGCCATCTTCTAGTTGTATTGTTCTAGAATCAACAAACCCTGCAATCCAATGCGATGCAATAGGGGCAAAGTAGTCTACAAGTTGGCACTGTGTTTTTTGTGAAGAGGGGCGAAATAAGCTTGGCTGTATGTATGCGCCTGTTTCGTCATTTTCTTCTAAGGAACGTTTTTGCTCCATAAGTCTTTTGTCTTTTTCTGACAAAGGACGAGAGTTGAACTCAATGTGATCTTGTGTCTCTTCTGCTTGCAGCATAGAAGATATAGAAAAAAGGGTTGCAAGGAGCATCGGATAGGCTTTTTTCATATGAGATTACCTTTTTTTTAATAGGTTAATAAGGGCAACAAGAGGTGCAAATATGGCTTTAAAAATGCGTAGAAACAAAGAGTCTTCCGTATGACGCACTGGTACATAAGTGTGTCTTCTCGTACTATGCGCATAGGTCGTGGGCAGGGTGGAAGATGGAGGACAATGTGGAGCATAAGAGGATCTGGTAGATGTAGGTACGTATCTGTGAAAATCTGGTCTAATTGGTTCTGGGGGCCCTCTGCGTGTGCCTGGAGCGCCTCCAAAAGGTACGTGAGAAGATGCGTGACAAGGTCTTATAAAAGACATACAAACCTCCTTTTGTTGAGTACTCAGAATTTTATGCGCGAGAAAGAAATTAACACAATCTTTATTTTTGCAGTTTTAGTGCAGAGAGGGTAAGGAAGAGGGGAAATTCCTTGCGGCTTCGATTTTCTATGCGTGCTTTGGCGCCTGTGCTGATTTTATCGGAATGCCATTCTGCAATCGTTTCGATGACAAAACCAGCTTCTTGTAGCCATGAAGCGTAAGAAGAGAGGGGGAAATGAAAAGACCAGGTGTCAGATGAGCGATCTGTAGATCCTGGATGCGTCTGAATAGGGATTTTAAGTGGGGAGCTGTACATATCGATTCTACGGTATTGTACGCTCTTTTTATCGTCGTATCCCCAATGGGATTGTCTTGGAATGCGAAAGCAAGGGTGATTTAACACGCAAATAAAACGCCCTTGATGCACGAGCGCGTTATAGGCATTCTGCATCAGCAGGAGTGGTTTTTCCATGTTTTGCATGCTTAAGATTGAGACTGCTTGTGCAAATGGATCTTTGAGCTTTAGTGGTTTCATGAGATCATGAATGAGAAACGTGTGTGTCGACAGTTTTTTTGCAGATTGAATTAAAGAAGGGGAAATATCGATTCCGAGGTAGGGTGTTTTTGTGGGAAGGCTTCTTGCTAAAATGCCCTGGCCACATCCGAGATCGAGGATGCTTTTTTTTAGATCTAAAAGGGGTAAAAGCTTGGGTAGAATGACGTGCTTGTGATAGTAATGCCCTTCTGTGCCAACGTGCTTGTTGTACCAAGCGCTTGCAGGTTCCCAGCTAGAGGTTTCTTCGTGCTTTGCGTTTTTCAGCTTCGAGTTTGCGCTGTTCTCTTCGGTATTGCGCTTCTTCATAGCGACGGTGCTCCAAGGGGGTTTCTGGGATAACAGGTGGAACTGCGATAGGGTGTCCCGATGCATCTACAGCAACAAATGTAAAATAGGCGGATAAAATATGGCGCGTTTCCCTGGTTTTATAGTTTTCTGCAAGGACTTTAACGCCAATTTCCATAGAGCTTCTCCAGCTTCTATTGATTGAGGCCCTAAAAAGTAAAATGTCACCCCGTTCTGCTGGTCCTAAAAAGTGCATGGAGTCTACAGATGCTGTAACACAGGTATGCTCACTGTGTCTTTCTGCGACAACAAG
>CAMFJP010000100.1 GCA_945957075.1 uncultured Chlamydiae bacterium | reverse complement strand
GAAAAATAGGGCTTTGACGCGGTCCACGGGCCTAAAAAACCCAAAGTTCAGGTTACTAGGTAGGCTCAATAAGAGCGTGCAGCGCATCTCTGGCAGCGGGTACAGTTAGACGGCGTTCAGGATCTATCGTTAAAAGCCCTTTGATGATAGAAACGATGTCTCGTGGTGCTTTTTTTAAAGAATAGTCGATCTGATCAAATAGCTCTTTCTGGGTCATTTCTAATAGACGACTATCATCATGAGTCAGACGCATACATTGTGGATGATAAATTTCATAGAGAATACAACCAAGTGCCCATGCATCTGATGCAAGGGTAGTTCTAGCTTCGTGCCCTGCATCCAAATTCTTTATGTTTTCTGGGGACAGATAACAATTAGTACCTCCAAATGGCATGTCTTCTGTAACCTGCTTAGAAAAGCCAAAATCGCTAAGATAAAAAGCATCATTTAGGACTAACACGTTACTGGGTTTAAGATCGCCATGTATCCATCCGTTTTCATGGAGAAGAGAGACTTTGTGTGTAATTTCATAAGCTATATGCAGACATGTTGTAATAGATAGCTTACCGAGCTCTGTTTCTAAAAAATCAAAGAGGTTTATATCTGCGCGCCATGTAAGCATGTAGCCCCTGGTTTCTCCTTTGCTTGTTTTAGTGATCGTTGAGGCTATTAAGGGCAAGGTAGCTCCAAATCGTGCGCATGCGTCCCATGCACCTACTTCTCTTAAGAAGAAATATCCTTCTGCTTCAGCTTCTATAGAGGTTGTCAAAATAGCATGCGGTCTAGGGCTGCACACACCAATTGCATTTTTGACTTTTTTAACGGATCCTTTTGCAAGCACACCGTCTTCGTTTTTAGTCATGCAAATAAATACATTGCCTGCAACTTTCCAGAAACGACGTGCGCCCCCACGATGTAGTCCTTCTTCTTGTATGCTTAGGGATTGATATACTGTGTGTTCAGCAGCCCTTAGTGTCATTTTCCCGGATAAAAAAAGTATTGATATGCAATATGCAACTTTATCCATGCTTATTGTTCGCGGGAAGTGGAGGGTAAGAAATTTGTAAGTTTTTCCATCAACTGAATCTGGTTGCTTATAGTAAGAATCAAGCAGGCTTGTTACTTGATAGAAATCGTGAGTGTCGATATGACGCGAATGACCAAAGAAACAAGCTCTGTCAACAAAATATGTCATAGTTTATATTAGACCCCTTGCATAACTCCATTTGTTTGGTAGCGCCGCGCTTTTTGGCAGCTTTAACCCCAAATTTTTCGGCAATATGTCTCCATATTATCTCGAAATTTGGGGTTAAAGCTGCTCAAAAATGACAAGCGTTACCAAGCAAAGCGAGTCTATTATTTTTTACGGTTCTGGTTTTTGTATAAGAGCGTGCAACGCATCTCTGGCAGCTGGTACAGTTAGACGGCGTTTAGGATCTATCATTAAAAGCCCTTGGATGATAGAAACGATTTCTTGTGGCGCTTTTCTTAAAGAAGAGGGGATGTGATAGGATAGGTCTTCCTGAGTTATTGTTAATAGGTGATCCCCATCAGCAATCAAGCGCATACATTGTGGATGATAAATTTCATAGAGAATACAGCCAAGTGCCCATGCATCTGATGCAAGGGTATTTGTAGGTCTATCTCTTGTGTGCAAACGGTTTATGTTTTCTGGAGATTGATAACACTTGGTGCCTCCAAATGGCATATTTTCTGTGACCTGCTTAGAAAAACCAAAATCGCTAAGATAAAAAGTATCATCTAGGACTAACATGTTACTGGGTTTGAGATCTCCATGTATCCATCCGTTTTCATGGAGAAGAGAGACTTTGCGTGTAATTTGATAAGCTATATGTAGGCATTGTTCAATAGGTAGCGTGCCGCGATTTTTTTTTAAAAACTTAAAGAAGTCTCTATCTGCGCGCTCTGTAAGCATGTAGCCCCTGGTTTCTCCTTTGCTTGTTTCAGTGATCGTTGAGGCTATTAAAGGCATGGTAGCTCCAAATCGTGCGCATGCATTCCATGCGCCCACTTCTCTTAAAAATAAAAGCCTTTCTTCTTCATCTTCTATAGAGGTTGTCAAAATAACATGCCGTTTAGGGCTGCATACAGCAATTGCAGTTTTGGCTTTTTTAACGGATCCGATTCCAAGCCTCGGGTCTTTGTTTTTAGTCATGCAAATAAATACCTCGTTTGCAACTTTCCAGAGACGACGTGTACACCCAAGATGTAGTCCTTGTTCTTGTATGCTTAGGCATTTATGTGCTAAGTGTTCGGCATCTCTTATTGTCATTTTTCCAGATAGGAAAAGACCTGATACGTGATGCGCAACGTTATCCATGCTCATTGTTTCTGGGAATTTAAGGGCAAGCGATTCGTAAATTTTGTTTTTAACTAAATCTACTCGTTCTGCGATTTTGTCTTTTTTTATTTGATCTGCATGTCTATATAAAGAAAGACACAGCTTTCTTGTTTCGGAATTGAAATAGTCGATGTCATCCGAAGGAGCAACGAAACAAGGGCTGCGGACAGAATATGCCATGGTTTGTACTATTTTTTATGGTTTTGAGCAGTTTTCACGCTGCTCAAATATGAATTTATTTTCCGTGTTTGGTATTACGCAAGGTGGCTACTATACCGTAAAATAATTTTATTGCCAATATGTCTATTTTTTAATTGCGTAGAGTAGATCTTGAGTCTAGAGCAAGATTAAGGATGAGAACGTTGACGTGGTCGGCTCCAGGTAGCCACCAGCTTGTAGTTTCCACGTGCTCAAGGATGAGATTGCGAATAGATTCTTCGCTGATGCCTCGGAACGTAGCGATTCTAGAGGCCTGCAGCAGGGCATTTGCAAGACTAATATGGGGATCAAGGCCGCTTGCAGAGGCTGTGATGGCATCAGCTGGTAAGGGAGTGTCTTCTGAAAGACGATTTAGCTTGCGGAAAGCTTGACTGCGCAGTGCAAGATCATCGACTAGTTTTTTAGATGTGGGGCCAAGATTACTACCAGAGGAATGTGTTGCTTCATATCCATGGGGACCTGCTGCGGAAGGGCGTCCGTGAAAGTAGCTAGGTGATGTGAAATTTTGGCCGATAAGGACAGATCCTATGACCTTTTCGTTTGCAAAAAGTAGGCTTCCCTTGGCCTCTTGTTCAAAGAATAGCTGGCCTATGCTCCAGATAATTAGTGGATAAATAATGCCAAAAAGGAGGGTAAAGGTTGCAAGTAATAGGAAAGAAGTTTTTAAAGAGCTTTTAAAAGTGTTCATAGCAGCCCTAGTGTTTTGATAGCAAGGTCAATGAGTTTAATTGCCATAAAGGGAAGGATCACACCTCCCATTCCGTAAATGATTAAATTGCGTCTTAAAACAATTAGAGCCTTATTTGTAATCATTTTAACACCCCGAAAGGCAAGCGGAATAAGTGCTGGAATAATTAGGGCATTGAAAATAACAGCGCTTAAAACAGCACTTTCTGGTGAAGAAAGGCGCATTAAGTTTAGTGCTTCAAGTGATGGGAAAAATGGGGTGAAAATTGCTGGGATAATTGCAAAATATTTGGCAACATCATTGGCAACAGAAAATGTGGTTAGAGAACCACGTGTCATAAGCATTTGTTTGCCAATTTCTATGATTTCAAAGAGTTTAGTTGGATGAGAATCAAGATCAATCATGTTGCCAGCTTCTTTGGCAGCCTGTGTGCCTGAATTCATCGCAACGCCAACATTTGCATGTGCAAGGGCTGGAGCGTCGTTGACGCCATCGCCCGTCATGGCTACAGTTCTTCCTTCGGCTTGCATCCGCCGTACAGTCTCTAATTTTTGTTCTGGGGATACCTCTGCAAAAAAATCATCAACGCCTGCTTCTTTAGCGATTGCTTCGGCTGTAATGGGATTATCTCCTGTCATCATAATCGTTGTAATGCCCATGGATCTAAATCGTTCAAATAGGGTTCCAAGGCCTGGTTTTACAACATCTTTTAAAAGAATTACTCCTAAAATGCGGTTGCTTTTGCAGACGGCAAGTGGGGTGCCACCTTGTTTAGCATAGGTTTTGGTTGCATGGGCAAGTTCGTAGGAAAGTGTAAGGGATGTGAATTTTTCTACGGCATCAATCGCCCCTTTGCGTAGTTTTTCTTCGCCAATATCCACACCGCTCATTCTAGTTTGTGCTGTGAAGGGAATAAACTGAATGTTAGAGGGACATTCCGGGATGTGCTTTGCGTGATGCTCTTGAAGAAACTCAATAAGACTTCTGCCTTCATCGGTTGTATCTTTCATTGAGGTGAGATAGGCTGCACGTACAAATTCTTCTATAGCTGTCTCTTATACACATCTGACGCTGCCGACGATCGCATAAGTGT
>CAMFJP010000099.1 GCA_945957075.1 uncultured Chlamydiae bacterium | reverse complement strand
GAAGATGTGGTGAAATGTGTGCTTCAGGCTGCATGATTCTCGGAGAACGGAGGCTTGGTTCGGTAACGGTATCGGTCTCGGTAACGGTCACGCACGGAAATTTGTACAAAGCCGAGCAGGTTAGTAACTGCGCTTCATGGATAGGGGTGAATCCGGTTGCTGTTTTGATTTCGATGATGACAGTATTTTCCACGATTAAATCAAGGCGGTAGCAGCAAGGAACGTGGATTCCTTTATAGGAGAGAGATAGTGGTTTTTGACGCTCGACGTGTAGTTTGCGCAGCTCTAACTCTTTGACAAGGCAGGCTTCGTACGCTGATTCTAGTAGCCCTGGCCCTAGTGTTTTATGAACCTCTAGGGCTGCATGGACAATGCGATCTGGCAAAGAGGGTGAATTCATAATAAAAGCAGATAGGCGCCCATGCCAGCTAGGAATCCAACAAGGGTGGGTAGGGTCACTTTCTTGCAGTAGGTTGTAAAGCTCATTTTTTCCATGCCCATCATTGCAACGCCAGCTGCAGATCCAATAATGAGTAGGCTGCCTCCCGTACCTGCTGCATAGGCGATCATGTGCCATAGGGTGTTATCTTGAGGAAATGCATCTAATGGGTACATCCCCATGGTAGCTGCAACCAGTGGGACGTTGTCGACGATTGCAGAGAAGATCCCGATGCAGACGGCAAGAACTGGCAGGCTATGCACAGCGCCTTTTAACCATGTGGAGAGCTCTGCCAAAAGGCCAACAGCTTCGAGTGCGCTAACTGAAAGTAAAATACCTAAAAAGAACAGAACGCCTGGAGTGTCGATGCGGGACAGGATATGGGGAACACGCAGATGTACTCTGTGTTGATGGGGGCTGTGTAACATGTCGGTGATAAGCCAAAGAAGACCAAGACCCAGAATAATGCCCATAAAGGGGGGGAGGCCTGTTGCTGCTTTGAAGATGGGGACAAAAATTAGAGCGCCAACGCCGACGTAAAAAATAAGGCGGCCTCCAGGTTCTGTGCTTTTAGAGACTGTCTCTTGTGGAATTTTTGGATAGCGCCCTTTAGCTCTAATCGAGTAGTAGATTAGAGGAATTAGTACGGACACAGCGCTTGGAATAAATAGGGATTTGATGACAGCCCAGGATGAGAGTTGGCCACCGATCCATAACATTGTTGTTGTGACGTCGCCAATGGGTGTCCAGGCCCCACCGGCATTTGCAGCTACAACGACAATGCAGCTAAGAAGTACTCTATCTTTGGCTTGAGGGACAATTTTGCGCAGTAAGGAAACCATGAGGATGGTTGTCGTTAAGTTATCTAAAATTGCAGAGAGAAAAAAGCTGATGCCACCAATGATCCAGAGTAATTTACGCCGCGATGTTGTGGAAATACAGTCTGTGATAATGCTAAATCCTCTGTGTGCATCAACAAGTTCCACAAGTGCCATTGCTCCCATCAGGAAGAAAAGGATTTGAGAAATATCGGCAACGTAATGACCAAGTTTTAATAGGTCTGCAGTTGGGCTATGCAAAAAATAGGCGCTCCAGGACAAAACAGCTGCAAGAAGTGCCATCGCTGTTTTATTAATTCCAATGACGTGCTCTAGGATAATTCCTACATATCCAAGTACAAAAATGATCAGGATTAGGTCTACCATGCAGGTTTCTCCGTTGTGCCAAAATAGCGATCGCCAAAATCCCCAAGACCTGGGACAATGAATTTGCGATCGTTTAATTTTTCATCTAAAACATTTAAAATCATTTTGATTTGAGGGAAGTTTGCGCTAAGGCGCTCCAATCCCTCTGGGGCTACGCATACAGAGGCGATAATGATATTGTGTTCAGAAACGCCTTTTTCTTTTAACAAGTTAATCACCATTCCTAAAGTTCCACCTGTAGCAATCATTGGTTCTACGATGATAACAGGGCAATCAGATGCGATGGTTGGCGATATTTTCATGTATTTGAAATGAGGTTCAGCTGTTTCTTCGTCGCGCTGAATTAAAAATTTACTGATGTGCGCGTCTGGAAAATGTAGGACAAAAGATTCTAAAAGAGCATCGCCAGAGCGCATGACGGAGACAAGTTCAATTTTTTTTTCTAAAGCAAGCCCGAGACACTGTGTTACAGGAGTTTGAATCTTAATTTCTTGAGTTGGTAGGCAGTTAACAACTTTGCTAACAAGATGGCTTCCTAATTTGCTTACGATATCACGGAATTCTTTTGTCTGAGTTTCTTGTTTGCGTAGTTTTGTTAATAAAATTTGTTCATGGGTGCTTGGGGTGAGAGGACATTGAACGATGGGAAAGGAGCGCTCTTCCATGCCTATTGCCAGGGTGGAGTATAACGATATTAATCCGAACCATATAACGTTTGTCTTTTTCATAGTACCCTCTTTTTTATGGACGAGGGGATTTTTCTATAAAACTCTATCTTTTGCAAGGAGATTTTTCAAAACAAAAGCACAACATGTTGATAATAAGGAAGATAGAGTTTTTTATTATGTTTTACATGCAGTACGTGGTGTGATTTGCAGTTTTATGGTATCCTGTGGTGCATGGATACCATTTTGACCTATATCGCAGAGCATGGGGCACAGGCTCCCTGGGTTGTGCTAGCTGCAATGCTACTAGCTGGCATGAGCGTTCCTGTCAGTATTGATGTTCTTCTTGCGGTTACAGCATGTCTTGCTGCAACAACTTTGCGTGAGCATACATTGTCTCTTTTTTTAGCTCTGCTTATCGGCGCTTATTTGTCTGCCATGATTGCGTATAGTATGGGAAGGTTTTTAGGTGCTCATTTATACAAGTGGAAATGGTTTAGGACCCTTTTTACGGAAGCTAGAGTGACAAAATTGCGCAGCTTTTATCAAAAATATGGGCTCTTGACGCTTATTATCGGGCGTTTTATTCCTTTTGGCATGCGCAACTGTTTATTTGTGACAACAGGGATTAGCCGGTATTCTTTTCTTTCTTTTATAGCGCGGGATGCGCTCGCCTGTACTTTATGGACGACGAGCTGTTTTTGGCTTTTCTACCTTCTGGGAGAAAATTATAGAGTTCTTTATACTTATTTGAAGGTCATTGGTGGGTCTCTGCTTGCAATGGGGGCTTTAACTTGCATAGGCTACTGGTTTTTTCGCAAAAGACGCACGGCATCGTGAGGAAAGATTGAATATTTCTCTGGTTTCCAATGGGCTTTCTCTGTTGAGAGCACCTCTTGCTTTTTGTTTTTTAGTGGATAACGTCTGTGTCCGGTTGGTTGCGATTGCCCTTGCCATGTTTACAGATGGTGTAGATGGGTATCTTGCGCGCCGCTATAAGGCAACATCGACGCTTGGAGCTATATTAGATCCCCTTACAGATAAGTTTTTTGTTTTTTTTGCATTGATGGTGTTCTTATCTGAAGGGCGGCTTTTGGGGTGGCAGGTTGCGGCGATGATGTCGCGAGATTTTTTTCTTTGTCTGTTTGGATTGTATCTTTATTTTTCTGGGCATTGGGATTCCTATCGATTCCAGTCTGTTCGTTGGGGTAAAGTGTCTACAGCATTGCAGCTTGTAACACTTGTATTATTGACACTTAGCGTTCAGTTCCCAAGTTACTTTTACTGTCTTTTTATTTTATTTGGCGTGCTTGCTTTTATAGAGTTTTGCAGTCTTGTCCACACCTGTCGTAAATAGCCAGAGGTGTGCTCTGTAGAGTTCTTGTAATGCGGGCGATGCATTCTTCTTTGGAAGGGAAATGGTCTTTAAGGCGGCAGAGAAATTCTGTATGGGCTCTTCCTGCGCGGTACTGTGGGGTTTTTTTAGGATGTAGGAGATAGCGCATGTTATGTTCTGTAAAGTCCCATAAAAAAGAGGTATGTAAAAGCCAGCATGTTTTGCGAATATATTGGGCGTTGCCTCCACATTTTTTATCGCCGATTACGTAATCATTTTCGCGTAGCCCAAAGTGGGGTAGATCAAAGGCTTTTTCATAAAAAGTGGCTCCCCAGCGCATGATCGGTTCGGGATAGGCTGGAAATGGGTGCGCCTCCTTTTGAAAGATGAAGGTGACAAAAAGTGTGTTTTCGTCGACAACGACCGTACCACCTCCGCTAAATCGGCGGATAAGGGGAATCGGGTGGTTTGTTAAGTGAGTCTTATCTATAAGTTCTTCTTCTTTTCCAGAGATTCCCATGACGATTGTGGGGATGGATCCTGTGTTGATTAGACACCAGTTAGATGTACTTTGCTCCATAAGCTGCTTTTCTTGTGCTAGCTGCTTTTCTATGGGCTCTTGATCAAGCTGAATAAGGCGGATCATTAGACCTCTTTCGAAATTCCATTTGTTTGAAAAACCGTGTTTTTTGGCAGATTTAAAGCCAAATTTCTCGGCAATATGCCTCCATATTACCTCAAAATTTGGGTTTAAAGCTGCTCAAAAATCACAAGCGTTACCAAGCAAAGCGAATTATGCAAGAGGTCTATTTACGAAAAATAAATTTAGTTTTGCTGCGTCACCTCTGCAGCACATTTTTTGTTTTCGCTTGCGCCTTGTTAATAACTCATGTTACGCAGCCGCAGGCTCTGCCGCGTAACATGAATATAAAAAAAAGAA
>CAMFJP010000098.1 GCA_945957075.1 uncultured Chlamydiae bacterium | reverse complement strand
TCATATGGCAGGCCTTTCTGCACGGACGCTCCTGCGCCCCCTATTTTCTGTAGCAATCCTCTGCACGCTATTTAATTATGCAAACGGAGAATTTTTATCTCCGCACTCTTTAACTTTCATCGATGCCTTCGATCAAACGCACTTTAAACACTCCTACAAAGGGAAAAGAAAAGAGCCCTTTCACATCTTTCCTTTAAAGGACGGCTCTACCCTTGTCTATCAGTATTATGACCATGAAAAGAATGGATTTTATGATGTCTTTTGGATCGTTTCTCATAACGAACTATGGCACATGAAATATCTCTACCAAAACCCCTCTTTAGAAGGAACGTATGTAGATCATCTAATACGCAATGCAAACGGGGAGTTTACAAAGGGAGAATCCCTTACGCAGCGCCTATTCCCTGAAATACGGTGGAGTCAAGACATGCAAAATAAAGGCCCAATCCCCTTTGAAAATAGATCCCTTGGACGCCTACTTAAATTATATACTTACAAACAAACATCTCCGATTGAACGCGCGTGCATGCTTCCCCAAATTCTGATTAAACTTATCATGCCAACCCTCTCTCTTCTTGTTGTATATGCAATCGCCCCCTTTTGCCTACGTTATAAAAGAGGGTTTCCCATTTTCCTAATCTATGCTTTGTCCCTATTTGGATTTTTGGCCTTTTTTACTTGCATGGACGCCAGTGTTATTTTAGCTGGAGGGCAACATATCTCTCCTTTTATTGCAATTTTAACACCCTTTATTTTATGCACATTTTTATCTTATGGAAATTATGTACGACTCACAAAATAAAATATTTCGATCAAACGCCCTACTGTTTTGTCACTGTATAGCTGCCTTTCTTGTCATCAGCCTTGCCATACCTTGGACTCATACTATATGGGAAAAAATCGATGGGGCTTGGTTTAAATATATAAATGGATCTCTTAAAGGACACCCCTATTTAAAAGTATTTTGGGCGCTTGCAAATCACAAACTAGCAGATTGGGTAGAAGACATCTGTATTTTAACATTTTTCGGATGTTATATCGCCTCTTTAGATAAGACAAAGCGACTTCAAAAGGTAATAGAACTTACACTCTCTATTTTGTATATCGCAGCCATTATCTATTTTATTAATCGCCTGTTTTTTAGAGAATGCTGCCCAATTTACAGAGATAGCCCCACCCTTACCATTCATCCCCATATTAACCTTGCAGACGCAGCTTCCTGGCTCCATGTCAAATCGGGTTCTTCAAAAAGTTTCCCCGGAGACCATGGGACAACCGCTCTATTATTTGCAGCAAGCTTTACCTACATTGCAGGGTGGCGCAGGGGAATTTTTGCATGCCTATACGCTAGTTTTTTGTGCCTTCCGCGTATGGTTGCCGGTGCTCACTGGCTCTCTGATGTGATCGTAGGAAGCGGATCCATCACCTTATGCACCCTTTCTTGGATTTTTTGCACCCCGCTGCACGCCCTATGGACAAACAAGCTACTTCATCTTTTTGCCTTTAGAAAAAAGGCAACAACGACATGCAAATAATAGACCTCTTGCATAACTCCATTTGCTTGGTAGCGCCGCGCTTTTTGGCAGCTTTAAACCCAAATTCCTCGGCAATATGTCTCCATATTACCTCGAAATTTAGGTTTAAAGCTCCTCAAAAATCACAAGCGTTACCAAGCAAAGTGAGTTATGCAAGAGGTCTAATCTAGTTTTAAGGCAGTGGGAGGGTAATGTGTTGTTGCCCCATATATTTTCCTCCCCTGTCTGCGTAGGAAGTTTCGCAAGATTCTGCTGCCGCATAAAAAAGGACTTGAGCCAGCCCTTCATTAGCATAAATCTTTGCAGGAAGAGGGGTAGTATTAGAAATTTCTAACGTGACATAGCCTTCCCATTCTGGTTCAAAAGGGGTAACATTGACAATGATCCCGCACCTGGCATAGGTCGATTTACCAATACACAAAGTAAGCACATTTCGAGGAATACGGAAATATTCTACACTACGCGCTAATGCAAAAGAGTTTGGAGGAATCATACACACATCCGTTTCCAAATCAACAAAGGCGCTCTCTTTAAAGTTCTTCGGATCTACAACGGAAGAATGCAGATTTGTAAACAACTTAAATTCCCGTGCAACACGCAGATCGTAGCCGTAGCTGGAAAGACCAAAACTAATGACCCTATGCCCATCCACAGAGCGCACCTGCCCATCGACAAAGGGCTCTATCATCCCCTGTGTTTGTGCCATATGACGAATCCAACGATCTGATTGCAAACTCATGCTATTTCCTCTCTTTTGAGGTTATTAGATATAGCGTATCAAATCGTTTTCCTGCTAGAGTTTTTCAAAAGGGCAAAAGGATCCTATGTCACACCCATATGTTGAATCATCTTGGAAAAAAGAAGATGTTCCCTTTGAAATGCCCCTTAGACCTCAATCTCTAGGGGACTTTTTAGGACAAGAATCTGTCCGCGAGCGCTTGGAGGTTTTCATGGGCGCTGCAAAACAAAGAGGAGATGCTCTTGGCCATTGCCTTTTTTATGGCCCTCCTGGAGTGGGGAAAACAACCCTTGCACACATCATTGCAAAAACCATGCAAACAAACCTTGTCGTATCCTCAGGCCCTGTCATCGAAAAACCAGGAGATCTAGCAGGCCTTTTAACACACTTGCAAAAAGGAGATGTACTGTTCATCGATGAAATCCACAGGCTGAGCCATGCTATTGAAGAATATCTCTATCCTGCTATGGAAGATTTTTCATTAGACCTTTTAATTGACAGCGGCCCTAGTGCAAGAAGCGTCCAAGTAAAATTAAACCCCTTCACTTTAGTTGGAGCTACAACACGTACAGGACTTTTAAGCAGTCCCTTGCGTTCACGATTTGGGTTTGCATGCAGACTAGATTATTATGAAGTCCCCGTTCTTGAAGAAATTATTGTTCGATCTGCAAAAATCTTGCACCTAAATATAGACAGACAGGCAGCGTGTGAAATTGCAAGACGCTCTAGGGGCACACCACGCATTGCCAATAACTTATTGCGTTGGGTACGCGATTTTGCTCAAATGCGAGGGCATACGCATGTAGACATCATCGTTAGTAAAAAGGCACTAGACATGCTCGCAATTGACGAAAAAGGTCTAGATGAAATGGATAAAAAAATTCTCTCCTTGCTCATTGAAACCTACAATGGGGGTCCAGTTGGCATCGGCACGTTAGCAGTGGCTTTGGGGGAAGATGCAACCACATTATCTGAAGTGTACGAACCCTATCTCATTATGCAAGGCTTTTTAAAACGGACGCCAAGAGGACGCGAAGCCACCCGCCTTGCCTATGAACACGTGGAGAAGAGATGCTAAACAATCATCAAATAAGGTTTCGAAAGGGATCTAAAATCGGCCTCTGCCTTATTCTATGTATGCATATGGTTTGTGCCCGAAGCATTCCAACAGATCTTTCTATCATCAACAAACCCCAAACACTCCATATTACTTTAACAAAAGGATGCCCGGAAGCCTTATTGGAAATTCGAGGCAGGTATCAAATCTGTGACCCAGAGACTCATATAGAAATCGCCTCTTGTCATTTTTCTTCCAGCCACCCCATTAAAGCAACAAAAGAAGGCATCTCGTGGGGGATGAGAGTCCCCGGCTTTTTTCATTTGCGTTTTGTGCCTGTAGACACAGACACAACTATCCTACTAAATGGAGTCTGCCACAAAGGGTGTTTAGAGGTCCATCAAGAGGGACCTTTACTACGCATTATAACTGAAATCGATATAGAGACCTACCTGCTATCTGCACTCGCCGCCCAATGTCAGCTACCAACGCATCCAGCAGCGCTCGAATCTCTTGCTATTGTAGCCCGTACACGGGCGTACTATCTCTCCGAAAAAGGATGCCCCTTTGACGCAGCCTCCCTTTCGTATTCAGGATGGACCACCTGTCCCTCTACACTAAACGCTGCCATTAGGACAACGCACGGGATGGTGCTAACCTATAAAAACAGCCCTTTTGAAGCCCTATTTACGCAAAATAGCGTAGGGAGAACAGCAAGTCTTGCACACATTTTTCGAAAAAACGCCTCCTGTCCCTCTGGGATATCTATTCCCGCATTAGCCAAATCCAGAGAAAACAGCAACTGGGCCTTTACAGTTACCAAACAAGAGCTTGCACGTATTGCGCATCTCTCTACAGTCACTGCAGCTTATGCCTTTCAAGATACATTTTCTGGAAGAGTCTATGCCCTTCGTTTGAAAGCAGAAAACAGTTTTGAAGACATCGACTTTTTTTCCTTACAAAAAGCGCTTGGCTCATTTCGTTTGAAAAGCAATGACTTTCATCTTACCTGCAAAGGCGAAAGGATCACTTTTTCTGGCTATGGTGAAGGACATGGCGTTGGTCTTTGCCTTACCGGCGCGGAAAAATTAGCTCAGCAAGGCCACTCCACGCTACACATCCTAAAAACATTTTTCCCAGAAACCGAAGTCCATATAAAAAACTCACATTAAAAGAAAAGAGAGCAAAAGGCTTGTAGCTGGCTTATAGAGACATGTCGATGACCAAGTCCTGCGGCATTGTCCCCCGCTTGCCCCCTTGAGACGCA
>CAMFJP010000097.1 GCA_945957075.1 uncultured Chlamydiae bacterium | reverse complement strand
AGCTAGAAGCTAAGATCCGCAAGGCAACCTTTAGCTATGATGACTATCTAAAGCAGATGAACATGCTAAAAAAAATGGGCTCTTTGCAGGGACTTATGAAGATGCTTCCAGGGTTTTCTGAGATACAGGAAATGGCTCCCTCTGAAAAAGAGTTTGGCAAAATGGAAGCAATGATTCTTTCTATGACCGTGGCTGAAAGAGAGGAAAGTGTGGAGCTGTCTGTAGGCAGACGCAAGCGGATTGCGAAAGGAAGCGGAGTTTCTATCGATGATGTGAACCGCATGGTTAAAGGTTTTAAACGGTTAAAGCAAATGCTCAAAGGAGGCATGATGTCCAAGCTTTCCAAGAGTTTTAAGTAGAAAACCTTTTTCGAAATGCGCTTTGTTTGAAAAAATGATGATTTTTGAGGAGATTTAAAACCAAATTTCGAGGTAATATGGTGCATATTGCCGAGAAATTTGGTTTTAAATCTACCAAAAAACGCGATTTTTTCAAAAAAATGGACTTTTGAAAGAGGTTTAATAAGGGAGAAACAATGGCTGTAAAAATCCGCCTAAGACAACAGGGAAAAACAAATAGACAAACCTATCGTGTGGTTGTCACCGATGCAAGAACACGTAGAGATGGTAAGTATATTGAAATGCTAGGATCATACGATCCTTTTAAAGCCGATATGACATGTACAATGCATGCAGACAGGGTGCAACATTGGCTAGGTTTGGGAGCAGAGATGAGTCCTCAAGTAGAGGCGCTTGTTGCAAAAGAGGCTCCTGAGGTGTTTAAGGCCTATATGCAGCAAAGACAGACTAAGCGTGTACAGGCTGCTGCAAAAAGGCGCGCTGCAAAAAAATAGTACATATCTCATGGAGATTGACATTTTATCCCTTTTTCCAGAGTATTTTTGTGGACCTTTTGATGTTAGCATCATTAAAAGGGCAAGAGAAAAGGGATTGATCAAGATCAATCTGACAGATATTCGCGCTTTTGGAGAGGGAACCTACCAGCGTGTAGATGATAGACCTTTTGGTGGGGGACCTGGAATGGTGCTCATGCCGGGACCACTAACAAAAGCAATTCGTAGTGTAAAAAAAGAGGGGAGTCATACCATTTATCTCTCTCCTCAGGGTAAGCCCCTTACCTCAGAGCGATTGCAGGAGCTGGCTAGCCAGCGCCATCTTGTTCTTGTATGTGGACACTATGAGGGGATAGATCAAAGAGTGATCGATAGTGAAGTGTGTGAGGAAATTAGCATTGGCGACTATGTGCTGACCAATGGCTGTCTTGCAGCCATTGTTCTTGTCGATGCCCTAATTAGATGGATTCCTGGTGTTTTGGGTCATGCCCAAGCTCCCTATGAGGACTCTTTTGCCTCAGGGATTTTTGATGCCCCTCACTATACAAAGCCTGTGGTCTTTGAGGGAAAAGAGGTGCCGGCAGTCCTAAGAGGAGGCAATCATGCTTTGATTGCTGCCTGGCGCAGGAAAGAGGCAATAATAAAAACGAGTAGGGTTAGGCCCGATATTTTGATGGAGAATGAGAATGAGCGGAAACAGATTGATAAGCCAGCTACAAGCTGAGCAAATAAAAACAAATATCCCCCCTTTTCGTATAGGGGATACGCTTAATGTGCATACGCGGATTGTTGAAGGGGGCAAAGAACGCCTTCAGGTGTTTACAGGGATTGTAATTTCTAGAAAAGGCTCTGGTCTTGCAGATACAATTACTTTATATCGCGTTTCCTATGGAACTGGGGTAGAGAGACTATTTCCAATTCATAGCCCACGCGTTGCTAAAATAGAAGTTGCTCGTCAAGGTAAGGTGCGCAAGTCTAAACTATACTACCTACGAGGTAAGTTTGGTAAGGCCTCGCGTGTTCAAGGCAGGCTTGGTGGTCCAAAGACAGCCCTGGTTGCTCAGACACAAATGACAGAAGAAGAGCCTGCATCTTGAGAGTCGTTTGGGATGTAGCTGGTGTGGATGAAGCCGGTAGAGGAGCTCTTGCGGGCCCTGTGGTCGCAGCAGCATGCATCCTAAGACAAGGAGTTTCTATTGTTGGTATTGACGACAGCAAAAAACTCACCCCTAAACAGAGAATGCGCCTTTATAAAGAACTAACTTCTCATCCGGGTGTTGTATATGCAGTTGGGGTTGTAGACGCTGTCGTCATTGATAAAATAAATATTCTACAGGCAACCTTTCAAGCTATGGTGTCTGCTGTAGATCAGCTCTCCTCTCCTCCCTTAAAAGTACTAGTTGATGGAAACATGGCCCCTACATTTCGGGTTCCAGCTGAGACTATCATTGGAGGGGATGCTAAGGATCTATCTATTGCTGCCGCTTCTGTTTTAGCTAAAGTTACAAGAGACATGATAATGGACAAGTACCATATGACGTTGCCTGCATATGGTTTTAATAAAAATAAAGGGTATGGCACAAGAGAACATCTTGCAGCAATTAGAGAATGCGGACCATCCCCAATCCACAGATACAGCTTTGCACCTATAAAACCCGAAATTCAGGTTACAAGGACACACGTATGAAAGAGACGCTGCCCAAGATGAAGCAGACTAAAAAACAAAAAAACCTTACTACTGAAAAACCTCTAGGTCCTGTTGCCAATCTTGAAGACCATGTCCCAGCAGATTGGTGGCTACGCGTTTTTAACCCCTTGTATCTTAAAACAGATGGCGATGTTGTCGATGACCCTCTTGTGACACAAAAGGAAGTCGATAAAATTTTAGAAGTTCTTAGCCTTAAAAAAGATCATAAGATCCTCGATCTTTGTTGTGGCCAGGGAAGACATAGCCTTGAGCTGGCTAAAAGAGGGTTTACGCAAGTAGAGGGGCTGGATAGGTCTCATTATCTTAGTCAAAAAGGAAAGGCCGAATCCAAAAAACAGAGCCTACAAGTTAAATTTCGAGAGGGAGATGCGCGAAAGCTTCCTTATCCTACCGACACCTTTGATTGTGTATTGATTTTAGGCAACAGCTTTGGTTATTTTGAGTTGGCACATGAAGATGAAAAGGTCATTAAAGAGGTCTTTCGCGTATTAAAACCGTGGGGGCGGGTTCTTATTGACATTACAGATGGAAGCTATCTCAAACAAAACTATCTTCCAAGGTCTTGGGAGTGGATCGATAAAAAGCACTTTGTATGTAGAGAGCGTTCGCTCTCCTTAGATGGACAAAGGTTGATTTCAAGAGAGGTCATTACTCATACAGATAAAGGCGTTTTGGCGGATCAGTTTTATGCAGAAAGACTCTATACGCAAGAAAGCATGCATTCTTTGCTTGTATCCTGCGGACTTTCCGATGTTTCGTTTCACGGTGTCGTTTCTGCAAATTCGCAGCGCAATCTTGATCTTGGCATGATGGAAAGACGCCACATTGTCACAGCTGTATGCCGAAAAGACTGGACGCCCGTTAAGCAAAAAATAACGCCAGCTGTCCGCACCGTTGCAGTTCTTATGGGAGATCCTAAATTGCCCGATCAGGTTAAGCCCAATGCAACGTTTGGCGACAATGATTTTTATACCATCAGCCAGTTAAAATCTGCGTTAAGGGGCCTAAAAAACTATAAATTTTTATATTTTGATGCCCACCCGACGATGATTCAGGATCTTGTAAGATATAAAGGGAAGATCGATTTTGTCTTTAACCTTTGCGATGAGGGATTTCAAAATGACCCCTATAAAGAACTTCATGTTGCAGCCCTTTTAGAACTTCTTGGCATTCCCTATTCTGGTGCCGGTCCACAGTGTATGGTCTATTGCTATGATAAATCTCTTGTGCGCAGTATGGCTCAAGAGCTCAATATCCCGATTCCAAAAGGGATGTGCATAAGCCCAGAAGACAACGCCTGTGATCTTCCTTTTTCACTGCCTTGCATTGTAAAGCCCAATTGTGGCGATTCCAGTTTTGGCATTACCCAGCGTAGTGTAGCCTACCAGTTAGAAGAGGTTGTCAGTGCCATTTCAGAAATTCGAGAAAAAATTGGGTACAATAAGCCCATTTTGATTGAAGAGTTTCTAGCAGGTAAGGAGATTAGCGTCGGGATCATTGGTAATTCCGCTGGCGAATGCACAGTGCTTCCGTTTGTAGAAGAAGATTACTCTGCCCTTCCAGAAGAACTTCCAAAAATTTGCGGTTATGAGGCCAAATGGGAAATGCATAGCTCACCCTATGGGCTCCTACGCTCCATTCCCGTACAACTTCCAGAAAATACCGAAAAATTTATCGTTGAATGCTGTCTGAAACTTTTTAAGCGGCTCGGATGTCGAGATTATGCTCGATTTGATTGGCGCTTTGACTTAGAAGGCAATCCTTATCTTTTGGAGGTGAACCCAAACCCCGGTTGGTGTTGGGACGGACACCTTGCGAATATGGCAAGGGTGGGAGGTATTTCCTATGCCGAAATGTTAGAGCTTATATTAAAAGCATGTGAAACGCGCCTGACTCAAAGGAATCCTTTATGACAAAAACATTAGCAGATGCGCTGCGCGCACTACATTACCCCTTGCCAGATGTTCTCTCCAGTTTATCTTCTTTGTCTGTAGATACAAGGGCCCCGACACAAACCTCCTCTAAAGAGGTTAACGATCTATTCCCATTCACTAGCGGAGCGCCCCACATCGTATTAAAGCAAGTAAATGCCAGCAAAGAGG
>CAMFJP010000096.1 GCA_945957075.1 uncultured Chlamydiae bacterium | reverse complement strand
AAAACTTTTTTATAGCAGACCATAAATTTCTTGGTCGTACTTACCGAGATGCATGGGGTTCATACATTGAAGACTTACAGGAACGAGTAGGATTTTATGAAATGGAAAAAACAAGATAGAGCAATCATGTTTTTAATATTTCAGTTTTTTTTTGTTTATTGGAAATATGAAATCTGAAGAGAAAGTCGACTACACTATATATGCAAATCAAGTAATTAGTTCTTTCTTATTTGAAATGAAACAAGAATTTGGATTTGATTGTATGGGAAGCGGCGGCAGTATGCCATACAACGTGCGTAGTTTTACTATTTTGCTTTCGTCAGAAAAAAAAACAACTATTGAAGAAGCTCGCCGTTTCGGAATAGTAGGCGTTCAAAAATTATTAAAAATAATTAATAATCACGAAAAAATCAGGCCCTATCTCAATCAATATCCATTTACAGCACAAGATGTCAATGTGACGATTTCATTTCATGACCGTCGTGGCAGAAGACGCTTAAAAGATGGTAGTATTTCTACCGTCAGTTATTTATCAGGGAAAGTGGTTTATAGGACTGCAGAAAAACGGATTATTCATTCTCAAGGAGTGATTTGTGGTGAAACGGGAAAATACCTTATTCCCCCAGAGGACAAGGAAAAAGAAGAATTAGTCACTATTTTGCGTGAAACTTACGAAGAAGCTGAAGCTATCGTAGAAAAAGAAAAACACTCTAGTTAGGAGAACTCGATGTTTCGATCACCGCAGCATTACCGCACATTTTTGACAGTGTTAATGACCTACACCTTGGACCTGGTTGGGTTTTCAATCGCTTTTCCTGTTTTAGCTCCTCTACTACTGAACCCAGACCTTCATTTTTTCTCAGCTGATGCAATAGAGACTACAAGAACTACAATCCTTGGGCTTCTTTTTGCTGTGTTTGGTCTTGCTCAATTTTTTGGTTCTCCACTTGCTGGAGTACTAGCTGACCATTTGGGCAGATACAAAGTATTCTTGGGCAGTATTGCGCTCAGTGTCATTGGATATTGCATTATGGCGATGAGTATTTATCTAAATAGCCTTGCATGGTTGTTCGTTGGGCGTATCGTTACAGGCCTTTGTTCTGGCAATTTCTCATTAGCTCAGTCTGCCACAGCAGATCTTACTGATGAGCAGCACCGCAGTAAAGCCTTTGGAACCCTACTAAGCGTAGGCGGATTGGGTTTTGTAATCGGCCCGTGGATTGGAGGAAAACTTGCTAATCCCGATTGGCTTTCTGGATCTGGTGCCTTTATTTTTGCAGCTATTGCCTCTCTGATTAATTTATTGGTCGTATTTTTTTTCTATGTCGAAACATGGAAACGAAAAACCCACGAAAATCATTCGATTTTTAACACGTTCAAAGATCTTCGAATCGTTTTTCACCTTAAATCGCTACGTATTATTTTAACAGCTTACCTACTCTTTTCAATCGGTTGGGCATTTTTTCTCGTGTTTTCGCCAACATTTTTAGTCCAAAAGTTCACACTTGGCTCAGATAAAATCGGCGACATCTATGCCTATATGGCAACGATTTGGTTTTTTGTAGCTATGTTTTTAAACAAAGAACTAGTCAGCAAGTTTTCATTACGCAACCTAATCTTAGCTGGCTGTTTAATCTCCTCAATTGGGGTCGCTTTTTTTCTATCGCCACATCAACTGTGGCCCTATTGGCTTATCATTCCTATTGCGATCACAGGGGGGGCGTTAGCATGGGTAAATTTAGGATCCATTTTATCTCTTAAAGCTTCTGAAGATATGCAAGGCAGGGCCTTGGGAGCTGGAGGCTCTATGTGGTCGATAGGTCAAATCCTCGCCCCTATCATAGCTGGTCCTCTTGCCGGCTGGAATGTGCATTATCCCCTTTTATTAGGATCTATCATTCTTCTGATCTCTTTTGTGTATTTTATATGTTTCTACCGAGGGAAGATCGCGCATTAGATTTCTATAATTTGTTAGCAGATTTGTGAAAAATATGTTATGAGTTGGGCATGGACCGTTTAAAAGAATACACTCCTTTTGCCCTGTTTTTTGCCTGGTGCATTGCCCTAGGTGGTTTTTTATTTGGCTATCACACAGCCGTTATTGCAGGTGCACTCTCATTTATATCCCATGAATTTACCCTCGCCGTATGGCAAGAGGGTCTTGCTGTGAGCATTATTTTAATCGGGGCCCTTATAGGTTCTGTGTGCGCCGGAATGCTTGCTGATACCTTTGGCAGAAGACGTATTGTACTTGCCACAGGGATCCTATCTATTGTTGGGACGATCATACAAATTGCAGCCCCCTCTTTTTTTGTATTCATTTTTGGTAGATTTTTTACAGGCATTTCTATCGGGATTATTTCCCTTGTTGTTCCTCTCTATCTTGCTGAAATCGCACCGACGGCAAAGCGCGGAAGTTTTGTTGCCCTAAACCAGCTTGCGATCACAATCGGCATCCTTGGTGCCTATATCGTAGGCTTTTGGTTTGCAAAACAATCCGAGTGGCGCCCTATGATCGGTTTTGCCATTCTCCCCGCAGCAATTCAATACATCGCCATGTTGTTTTTTCCAGAATCTCCAAGATGGCTTATTGCCCATAAACACCCTGAAAAAGCCTACGCAATTTTTGACAAGCTAAGTAAAAACCCAAAAAAAAGATCTGCAACAGAAATAAACTCTATTGGGGAAACAAACACACAATCGATGATTCCGTGGCGGTTACTGTTTCGCTCTCCCTTCATTCAACCCCTTATCATCGGAACCATTCTTAGCATCTTCCAGCAAATCACAGGAATTAATGCTGTTATTTACTACGCACCAAAGATTTTACAACAAGCTGGCTATGGCTCCGTGTCCTCGGCTTTATTTGCATCGATTGCGATTGGATGTATTAACGTATTGGCAACCCTTTTATCTGCATGGCTACTTGACCGTGTAGGCAGAAAGCCCCTTTTGCTTATAGGATCTGCTTTTATGACCCTGAGCCTTGGGGTGCTCTCTTTTGCCTTCTTATATGACTCTCCTTGGGTTCACCTGCTTTCTATTTCAAGTCTTGTTCTTTACGTTGGCTGCTTTGCGCTCAGCCTTGGCCCTGTAACTTGGGTTGTCCTGGCAGAGCTATACCCTCTACATATGAGAGGGAAAGCCATGAGCGTTGCGATTTTTGCTAACTGGTTATTTAACTATGTGGTATCCTTTACCTTCCTTGACTTGATGCGCGGTCTTGGATCGGCAGGAATATTTTTCCTTTACGCCGTTATGGGCATTCTCGCCTTTATTTTTGCGTATCGGTATATCCCAGAGACTATGGGTAAAAACCTGGATACATGAAGGATACATATGTTATTTGCGGAAATTGAGCGTCAACTTGGCAAAGATGCAGAACCCCTATTGAATCACAAATGTAAAACTATTCCTAAGACCTCATTGCATATACCAGGATCTGATTGGGTAGACCGCATTTTCTCCCCTTCCGATAGAAATATACGCGTACTGCGCAATTTACAATCTCTTTTTGGGCATGGAAGACTTGCAAATACAGGCTATCTATCCATTCTACCTGTTGACCAAGGCATCGAGCATACAGCCGGCGCCTCCTTTGCAAAAAATCCAATCTACTTTGACGCAGAAAACATCGTTAAATTGGCAATAGAGGGTGGATGCAACGCCGTCGCCTCTACTTTGGGCGTTCTTGGATCGGTTGCTCGTAAATATGCGCATAAAATCCCCTTTATCCTTAAATTCAACCACAATGAACTTCTCTCTTACCCCAACCGCTACGACCAGGTCTTTTTTGGAGGCATTAAACAAGCTCATGATATGGGCTGCGCTGCAGTTGGTGCTACGATTTATTTTGGTTCAGAAGAGAGCCGCAAGCAGATCGTAGAAGTGAGCCAAGCCTTTGCTTATGCCCATGAGCTCGGAATGGCGACTATACTCTGGTGCTATTTGCGCAATGGGGCTTTTAAAACAGCCTCGACAGACTATCATGAAGCCGCCGACTTAACCGGACAAGCAGACCACCTGGGCGCAACAATCGAAGCTGATATCGTTAAGCAAAAGCTGCCCGTTAACAACGGCGGCTTTCAAGCCCTAAATTTTGGCAAATACGATAAACGCATGTACACAGAACTCTGCTCAGACCACCCTATTGACCTTACCCGCTACCAAGTTATTAATGGCTATAATGGGCGCATCGGTCTGATCAATTCAGGAGGTCCCTCAGGAGAAAATGACCTACAGGTCGCCCTTGCAACCGCTGTCATTAATAAGCGCGCAGGGGGCATGGGGCTCATCTCCGGCAGAAAAGCGTTTCAAAAACCGATGCAAGAGGGCGTTTCTCTCCTGCATGCAATCCAAGACGTCTACCTCTGTCCAGAAATCGACCTAGCGTAATACCAAAAGCGGCACATTACGGCGTTGTTGCGCAATTTCTAAAAAAGAAAGTCCTTTGATAAGGGATTTGAAACGTTCAAAAGATTTAGCGTAAAAAATTACATATTAGACCTCTTGCGTAACTACGCAAGAGGTCTAATATTTTACCGCAGAGAGCGCAGAGCACACAGAGGCGCGCCTTTGCGCGCAAAAGATGAATAATTAAATATCTTGTGCGCAAGGCGCGCCTCTGTGTGCTCTGCGCTCTCTGTGGTGAAAATCTGGTCCAATTCACCAACATAGGTAACATTTTTAAAGCATGCTGTACAAGGGGGCCACAGTATTATATAAGGGCTTCCGCAGGAGGATCGATTTGGCAAAGTCCCCTGCGTCC
>CAMFJP010000095.1 GCA_945957075.1 uncultured Chlamydiae bacterium | reverse complement strand
TGGACTGTCCCCCGAAAAGATTGCGTCTACTCTTTTAAACCACTATTCACCCTGTGAGGCTATGCTATGATTATCGCCATCTTCCCCAACATCTTAAAAAAAGAGGCCAGAGACCTAGCTTTACACATAAACGCTTTCCTTACCTCTAAAGGGGCCCATGTGGTTGTAGAAGATGATAAAGCCCCTATTTTGAATATCCCCCCCCTTTCCTCGGTCTCTTCAAAGGATATTAACTGCATTATCTCAGCTGGCGGAGACGGAACAATCCTAAGACTAATTCATAAGTACCCAGAACTTCTCGGCCTTCCTATTTTAGGGATAAATATTGGGCACCTTGGGTTTATGGCAGACGTCCCTTTAAGCGAGCTCGACCCCAGTTTAAATGACCTCATCAAGGGAGCCTATACAGTTGATTCGCGACTTGCAATAGAAGCCTCCACAGAAGAGGAAAAATCTCTACTTGCAATAAACGATATTGTAATTCACAGAGCACAAAACCCCAGTTTAATTGAACTTGCAATCTACTGTAATGACGTCTACCTCAATACATTTGAAGCCGATGGAGTAATTCTTGCCACTCCAAATGGCTCCACAGCCTATTCTCTTGCAGCAGGAGGTCCTATTTTAAGCCCAGCTCTTGAAGGTATCGTCCTAACACCCATTAGTCCTCATACAATCTCCAATCGCCCTATTGTGTTAACAGCTGATCAAAACATTACAGTAGAATATTTAAGCCCCTACTCTCCAGTAGAAGTCAGAGCCGATGGCATGACAGCTTATCCACTCCAGACGAAACAAAAATTGCATATTCACAAAAGCCAAAAATCATTTAAATTAATCAACCTAGAAAGAACGAACTACTTTGCCACACTACGCACAAAGCTTGGATGGGCAGGAAAATTGCGATAAGGATCAAGCTATGGAAGACATTATTTCACTATGCAAACGCCGCGGATTTTTATTTCAAAGCTCTGATATTTACGGAGGACTCCAAGGAATTTACGACTACGGCCCCTTGGGCGTTGAGCTGAAAAACAATCTTAAAATGGCATGGTGGAAGGCACTTGTCTATAGAAGAGACGACATAGAGGGCATCGATAGCTCCATCATTACCCACCGCCTTACACTAAAACATTCTGGACACGAAGAAACCTTTTCAGATCCGATGGTCGATTGCAAATCCTGCAAAAAACGGATGCGCGCAGACCATATTGAAAACGGTGCCTGCACCTACTGTGGCTCCAAGGAACTTACAGAACCCAGACCCTTTAACCTCATGCTACGCACAACCCTAGGCCCCGTAGAAGAGCCTGGCAACTATGCTTATCTAAGACCCGAAACAGCCCAAGGAATTTTTACAAATTTTCGCCATGTTCTAGATTCCACTTCAAGAAAACTCCCCTTCGGGATCGCCCAAATTGGGAAGGCCTTTCGCAACGAAGTTACTCCTCGAAATTTTATATTTAGAGTAAGAGAATTCGAGCAAATGGAGCTAGAGTTTTTTGTAGAACCTGGAACCGATGAAACCTGGCACACTCTCTGGGTAGAAGAGCGCGTTGCCTGGTGGAAAGCGCAAGGACTTTCAGAAGCACATCTCAAACTACAAGCCCAAACCAAAGAAGAACTTGCCCACTACGCCAAAGCCACAACAGATATTCTGTACAAATTCCCCTTTGGATTTGCAGAATTAGAGGGCATTGCCAATAGAACCGATTTTGACTTAGGCTCCCACAGCAAAGAGCAAAACACCCTGCACCTTCACGCTCAAGTCAGAGAAAATCAAGATTCTACAGCACTTCTTGCCATCCAGGATCTAGAAAAAAAACAGTACACAGTCCCCTTTGTGATCGAGCCTTCAGCCGGTCTTGATCGCGGAGTACTCGCCCTATTAGTCGAGGCTTACACAGAAGAAACGCTCGATAACGGAAGCAAACGCACACTACTCAAGCTCAAACCCCACCTTGCTCCCATCAAAGTGGCCATCATCCCCCTTGCTCGCAACCAAGAAAAAATTGTAAACAAAGCAAAAGAACTCAAGACACTTTTGCAAGAGCTTGAAATTGGGAGAATTAAATACGAAGATATTGGAAACGTCGGTAAAGCCTACAGACGGCACGACGAAATAGGAACTCCGCTGTGCATTACAGTTGACTTCGACACATTTGAATGTCCATCGGAAACCGTTACCGTAAGATACAGAGACACCATGAAGCAAGAGCGCATACCCATTGCCGACATCGAAACCTTTATCCGCTCCTATTTCAAATCAAATTAAGAATTTACAAGATACCAAAATGCATAAAAAATACGACATTAGACTTCTCATTCTAGATCTTTTAGCTGGATATTGCTGTTTATAAGAAAATGGATTATGATTTTTGAGACATGGTTAACATAAGGACTTTTTATGGCAAAGGGCGCCCGCGAAAACATCAAAATGAAAAGCACAGAAAGCGCAGAGTGCTACTGGACAAGCAAAAACAGACGCACATCGACACAGCGTCTTGAGTTAAAAAAATACGACAAAACACTACGTCGTCACGTGATTTTTAAAGAAGCTAAGTAGTGTGTTCTCTCTTGGGATTGCGCTTAGGTATTTGATCCCCAGAAAAAAGCAGCTCTCAGTCTCCCTCATCATGTTTATGTCCATGGGGGTGGTCTCTCTTGTCGTATGGCTGGCTCTGCTTTTTCTGTCCATTACCGAGGGCATTGAACGCATGTGGCAGGATAAACTCACCGCGCTACATGCGCCCATACGAATCACCCCAACGCAAGACTATTACAATTCTTATTACTACCTTGTAGATAGCATTAGCTCTGAGTCAGGGTATAGCTATAAGTCCATCGAAGAAAAAAGACTATCCCCTCTTTCCAACCCCTATCTTCAAGACATAGATGTGCAGCCACCACCCTACTGGACTCCCCCCGATCTAGACAGCCAAGGTCAGCTACGAGATCCTGTAAAAACAGCCTATGCACTACTAGAAAAAATGCAAAAAAAATATGAACATCTAACCTTTCAATCCTATGAAGCCGGAGCTGGCTTACTAAAATTGCAACTTAAAAAACAACGCCAAGGACTTACACAAGCGTGTTACTTTGCCTCTATGCCCGATAAAAACCCGAAATTAGAATCCCTAATTATCCCACCAAGCAGAGCGCCAATCAAACTACAGGAAATTCTTCTACCAAAAAGCTTTCAAGACTCTGGAGCAAGCGTCGGAGATCAGGGGCATATCACGTATAATGCACTCACACCAAATGGCATGCAAGAGCAGTTTATTCCTATTTCAATCGCTGGATTTTATGATCCTGGAATCTTATCTGTTGGCATCCGCTGCGCGCTTGTCCACCCATCCATTGCACGAACCATCAATACAAATGGCAATAGTTTACCTGTCGACAAAACACTCGGCAATGGAATCCATGTATGGCCACAAGATCTAAATAGTGTTAAAAAACTTACCCAAGACCTCAAAAGTGCATTCGAAGCCGAACATATTGCATCTTACTGGGAAATCACACCTTTTTACGCCTACGAACATGCACGCGAGCTTGTACAACAATTCCAAAGCGATAAATACCTCTTTACTCTTGTTGCAACGGCCATTTTGCTAGTTGCCTGTTGCAATATCATCTCCCTTCTAATCCTCCTTGTAAATGACAAGAAAAAAGAAATTGCTATTTTACAAACCCTTGGGGCCTCCCAACTATCGATAGCAACTATCTTTGCTTTATGCGGGTCAATACTTGGCATTCTTAGCGCCTCCCTAGGGGCAATAGCAGCTTTTTTTACATTAAAACACATCGATATCTGTATCGGCTGGATCAGCTCTTTGTATGGACAGGAGCTGTTTTCCTCCACCTTTTACGGGCCATCCTTGCCAAGCACTTTAAGCGCAAGCGCTACCCTATTTGTCATGGTTACAACTCCCATTCTCGCCCTTTTCGCAGCAGTTATCCCAGCTCTTAAAGCATGCACCTTGAAACCAGCCCCCCTACTGAGGTCAGAATGACAAATCAAAAATGGGCAATAGAGGCCCATCATTTGACAAAAGAATTTCCAGGGCCACCAAAATCACTTGTTCTTAAAAACATTTCACTGCAAGTCCCGAGCGGGGAAGCTTTAGCAATCATGGGCAAATCAGGATCTGGGAAAAGCACCCTTTTACACATTCTCGGAACACTTGAGACCGCATCATCTGGAACTGTTTCACTACAAGGTCAACCTTTAAAACACCTTCCCCTAGCCATATGGAGAAGACTCCATATCGGTTTTGTATTTCAATCTTTCCATCTGCTAGAAGACTATACAGTTTTAGATAATGTGCTTATGCCAGCACGGATTGCAAAACAAAATGCATCAAAAACAAAAGGGTTATCTCTTTTAGATAAAGTTGGCCTTGCAGATTCCGCTTACAAACTTGCAAAACACCTATCCGGGGGCGAAAAACAACGCGTCGCACTCGTAAGAGCCCTTTGCAATGATCCTGAATTAATTTTAGCCGACGAACCTTCTGGAAACCTTGATAAAAAAACTTCAGAAACCATACATTCTTTGCTTCTAAACCTTGTAGAAACGGAAAGAAAAACTCTCGTTATCGTCACTCACGATCACGACCTTGCCAAACTCTGTCATCGAACCCTTATACTTGCCGAAGGAGAATTATGGACATTTTAATCGCAGGAACTGGGTATGTGGGCCTAGTTACTGGAGCCTGTTTTGCAGAAATGGGAAATAACGTCATCTGCCTTGATATTGATTCTCATAAAATTGACATGTTAAACAAAGGGATCCTGCCCTTTTTTGAACCAGGTCTTGCAGAAATGGTCCAACGCAATAAAGACGCTGGCCGCCTTTCTTTCACAAACTCTTATGAATATGGAGTAAAAAAAGCCTCTCTTTGTTTTTTGGCAACCCCAACCCCATCTCTCCCCTGCGGAACCTCCGATACCTCGTCTGTAAT